>JAJYRT010000063.1:7356-10168 GCA_021793945.1 Thermoplasmata archaeon | reverse complement strand
GGAATATGGTCCATGAAAGGCAAATGTTTTATTAGCTGTATTAGTGGAGAGTAGTTGAAACGATCAGGATGCCTGTCCTTCCAGGTTGTTCTCAAGAATCCACTGCCAGACAGGTTTTACCTCAATATTCAATCCTCCTGAAGTTATTGACTGCTCCTGTTCCATAGTCAATATGAGAAGTTTCGTAGCCTTGATCTCATTGGCTGCCTTGGCAAATCCTCTGACCTCTCTCTCCTTGTTGCGTTCATTCAGTTCGTAACATACCTGTATCATTACTCTGTCTTCAGGAAGTATGAAATCTACTTCGGTATCACTCTTATGCCTGTAATAGTAAAATTCCTTTCCGGTTCTCTTAAGTTGCACGGCGACAATGTTTTCAAGCATGCCACCCCTGTTTTCAATGAAACTTGGTACATTCTTCAGTATTATGCCGTTGTCGACACAATAGAATTTGCGTGGATTCCTGTTGACATTTTTCAATTTTCGATCGTACCGCCCGACCTCGAGGATGAGGTATGTTTCCTTTAGGTGATCGATATATTTGCCAACTGTTTTTTCACTCTTCACTCCCAGGCTTCTGGCCAATGCACGATAGGTGGTCTCACTGGAAACAGAACCTAGAAGGAATCTCAGTATATTCCTGATCTCCAGGGGTTTCCTTACCATGTATCTTGTCATTATATCCTTCTGGATTATGTCATTGGTCAGTTGGAGGATAGCTGAGTCATTTCCGGAGACGATCGTTTCAGGCATTCCTCCAGTTGAATAGTATCTTTTAAACTCCCTGAGTAAAATGCCCTTTTCATTTGAGGTGTATACGCCTTTTTCGGGAACGCGTAATTCTCTCGACCTGATATACTCGGCAAAGGAAAATGGATATAATTCCAGGTCAGTGTGTCTGCCTGTCAAATGCGTTCCCAGTTCCTGGCTTAGAAGGTTAGAATTTGATCCTGTAATGAACACTTTATAGCCCTCCCTAAGGAGCCTATTTATGAATAGTTCCCACCCTCTAACGTTCTGGATTTCATCAAAAAACACGTTTTTGGACTCACCAAAAAGCTCTATAAAGGTCTCGATCAAGACCTGGAAATCTTCTACACCAAATCCATACACCCGTTCATCATCAAAGTTAAAGTAAAAAAATGATGCGGGGAACCTGGTATTGATGATCTGTTTCAATAGTGTACTCTTCCCGACCCTCCTGACACCTTTTATAACTAGGGCGGAATTCCCCTCATAAGTCAAAGCCATGGAGTAAACGTCCCTTGAAATTATGTGATCCTGGTGCTTTATTTCAATCAGCTGGTCAGAAATTATCGTTCTCATAAGCGATTTTAGCAGCACAACACCATATGCCGCGGTTGTATTATAATATTGCGTAGTATATTACGCAAGTTAGACATATATTGCGTATTATACCTATCACGTCAGCCATGTGCTTCATTGGTGGAAGCCTAAATAACGGCATAAAATCAAACAATGCCGAGATTTTGAATCTGCACTTTTGATACTGGCAATCCCCGGTTAAAAATTATCCATTCCACATAAATACCAGTAAAAAGAACGCAGTTCACGTCCCATGGGATAACCTGTTTGATTGAAAAGTGAAACTGCAGCAAGTGCAAGAAAGAATCAATCTAAAGGAAAATTGCTGTGTAGTTCACTTTCCAAACAAGTAGGGGCACCTGAAAAAACTCTCCAGCTTACTAGTTGTTTCCACGTACTGACGGTACGAAACAGGCCGGAAATTGAGACAGAAATACGCTTTTGTAAAAATATAATGTAGAAAAAGTTTATAACAAAATAATGATAACACATATATGAAAACAATTGCCGTCGAGAATTCTACCTATTCCAAGCTTTCAAAACTTAAGTTTACCGTAAATAGAATGAGGAGGACGTCCTTCACATTCAGCGAATTGCTAGAAGAAATCATGCGAAACCCCCTTGGTATTTTATTGATCGATAGCGCCCTGAGAGAGGCACTTAAATCCCTGGTAAAATATCTTTCACAGGATGAAAGCATCCTGGGTGTTATTTTGTTTGGTTCAGTTGTTAAGGGAACTTTCCACGCAAATAGCGATGTTGACCTTTTTATTTTGACTAGGGATACCGGTTCAAGAACCTTCGATTACGTGGAGAGATCCATAAGAAAGACAGAAATCGAATTTTTTGATCGGCTCGTGGGCAGCAAGCTTCCAGTACACATTGCACCATTTATTTGCAGCATGGGAGAGCTTGATTTCGTGAGGCCAATATTCTTTGATATAGCAGACGGCGGCATGATAATTTTTGATCGCTATTCCGCTGCGTCTGAGTTTATTGACAAGTATCTTTTGCTGCCCCACAAGAGAAAATATACAGAAAATGGAGAGGTTTTGACATGGTAAACACGCACCTGGCCAAAAGAGCACTTGCAGATGCTGAAGAGTGGTTACAATCTGCGGAAAAGTTAAAGGAGATCAATGCCGGTCCAAAGATATTGTATTCACTTGAAATGGGAGTGGAATTGAGTGTTAAGGCACTTTTGCTTTACCACGGCATAGATTTTCCCAAGACACACAATATACTTGCTGCTGTAGTGAAACTGGTATCTTCTGACAATTTTAACGACGCTAAGATTAAGGAAAACAGCGAATTGATATTTTCGACATTTCATTCACTCCTGGATCTTAGATCAGCAAGCGGATACTCATATGAGTCGTCCTTCAGCAACGAGTTCTTCATTGAAAAGGCAAAAGAATATGCTGAGCCAGCTTCGCAGATCCTGCGACTGGTAAAACGACATGTCGGTAGCGGGAACAAATGATCT
>JAJYRT010000063.1:0-7256 GCA_021793945.1 Thermoplasmata archaeon | reverse complement strand
TAATTATGACACATAACATTGGCGTTCGTATTGATGATAAACTCCTGAATGATGTCAAGGAACTAGGCGTCAACATTTCGGAAACAGTACGTGAGGCGCTTATCAAAGAGGTCGCTAGAAGAAAAACCCAAGCTCTAAGAGAAAGTCTGCATAAACTGGAGGAAATGTTGGCTGACGAGAACCCTCAGGATTATATTAGACTGATTAGAGAGAGCAGAGATCAAAGGTGATCTGTTGAATAGATACGTGCTGGATTCAAGTTCCCTTTTCAAGTTATTCTTCATAAAGTCAGGAGTAAAACTTGAGATACTGACAAACTCCCTCATTAGTGAGTTGACTTTTTTTGAAGTTGGAAATGCCCTGAGAAAGAGAAAAGATGAAGTATTGGTGAAGTCATCTGAACCCAAGCTCTTAGAAATTGGGACGGAGATGGAAGTTGTTATCGGTTCACTACAAAAAGCAGCATTGTTCAGTCATGAACTGTCTAGGATTCTTAAGATAAGCCTTGAGACGGGCCTCAGCTTCTATGATGCATCGTTTTTCTATTTAGCACAAAGAGAGAACAGAGTATTGTTGACCGAAGACCTAAAACTTGCCAAAGTGGCAAAAGAGCACAACACGGAGTCGAGTTCCGTAGATGAGGTAACATGATCGATTAAGGAGATGAAAGATGAATTCTGGTATAGACTCAGCAAAAAACAGGGTTTTTGATACCAGTCATTAGCTTTCCTAAATCAGGATCATTTGCCGGTAGTTTCAAACCAACGGGTTTCACGGCAAGGTTGTAGTTTTATTTGATGAAATGACAAGGATTTTGTAAAAGCTTGCGATTGAGATGTAGATGAATGTCGAGGAATTAAAATCGGTGATAGTTTCGCAGCGTCAACTAATGGAAGAGTTGTTTCAACAGGAGAAGATAATAGAAAGAGAAATTGATACTGACGATTTAAGATCCTTATTAACACATCCTAACCTACTCGTCATTCTTGGAGTGAGAAGATCTGGAAAATCCGTTTTTACTTGGTTGCTATTGAAAGACAAAAAGTTTGGATACATAAATTTCTTCGACGAGAGATTAGCGACGATGCGTTCAGACGAATTGTCCAGGGTATTTCAAGCATTTTCTGAACTGTATTCAGAAGTCGATTACTTTGTGTTTGACGAAATTCAAAGAGTGCAGGGGTGGGAGAGATTTGTAGCCAGGCTCAGAACTTCAAAGAGGATCATTATTACGGGAAGCAACTCAGGTCTTCTGAGAGGTAATTTATCCACATTCATAACTGGAAGACATTCAGATGTTGTTCTTTTTCCATTTAGTTTTCGGGAATTCCTGAAAACAAACGGAGTAGAACTGGACCAAAATTGGGAATATTCAACCGACAAAAAGGCAGATGTAAAAAGGTTACTAAATCATTTCCTTGTCAAGGGTGGTTTCCCGGAAGTTCAGAAATTCGGTACCAGAATATTACAGGGCATATATAGAGACATAGTGGAAAATGACATTATTCTGCAACACAAGATTCGCAATATGGAGGCTATCAGAAGTCTTTCACTGTACCTGTCTTCAAATCTATGCAAGGAAATATCTTTTGAAAAACTGGCAGGTTATGTGGGCGTAAAGAATGGACATACGGTTGCAAAATACGTGGGCTACCTGGAAGATGCCTACATGTTTTTCCTTCTACAACGCTTTTCCTTCAAGCTCAAGGAGCAGTTCATAGCACCAAGAAAAGTCTATGTTGTTGACACTGGAATAGCTGATAGTATCGCGTTCAGGGTAAGTCCAGACCGCGGAAGACAGATGGAGAATCTCGTATTCGTGGAACTAATGCGCAGGAACATATATTTCGCACTGAATCTGGAGATGTATTATTGGAAGGATCATCGTGGAAGAGAGGTCGACTTTATTCTGAAAAAAGGTAGTGAGATAGTTGAGCTCATACAGGTTTCTCACATTTCCAGCAGGATGGATATCAACGAAAGGGAAACATATAGCCTGGTCTTAGCATCAAAGGATTTAAAATGCACAGCCTTGACTGTAATCACCTGGGATTACGAAGACGAAGAAATTTTGGAGGGAAAAGTAATCAAGTATATCCCGCTATGGAAGTGGTTGTTAAACACTTGTTTCAGTCAAGCTAAACATACGTGATGGATTTTCAATATAACGAGATTCACTAAACAGTGAAACATATAAATACATTGATACGAATAAAGTGAAAGCAAGTGTTTAAGGAAGAGGCCGTAATCAGAGAGATACTTTGTGAGGTTCTGTACGGAAATAATGCTATTGAACAGAAGCGAATTTCACAATTGTTACGAGTGTCTATTGGTTTAGTAAACAAGACCGTCACCAAGTTAGATCGGATGGGCGCCGTGTCCAAGACCGGTAGAAGCTATTCTGTAACGTCCTTTAAGAAAGTTTTAATGCTATGGGCTTCACTCAGAAATTTGCAGCGTGACTTGATTTATTCTACTAGGGTAGGTGGATCGGTCCGTGAAATTGAGCGGAGTTTACCTGATGGATCAATTCTCAGTGCATACACCGCCTTTAACTACCTGTTCAATGAGGTTCCTGCGGATTACAGCGAAGTGTGGACTTATGTTCCTGAGGATATTCTAGCAGAGGTAAAGGAGAGATTCCCCTCTAACAATCTTCCAGGTAATCTGTATGTTCTTAAGACTAATACACTGCTTCTGGAAAATTCAAAGCGTTACTCAAAGGGGATAAATATGGTGAGTGTCCCCCAACTATATGTAGACCTTTGGAACATTCCATCCTGGTATAGCAAAGAGTATATTGCCTTGCTGGAAAGAAAGATTATGGAGATGAAAGATGGAATTCTGGAATAGCGACATCACGAATGAATCATGGAAAGAGCTTTTGCTTCTTTCGAAGAAGTATAAATTTACCCTTATAGGGGGCTGGGCCATCTATATGTATACAAAGTTACAAAAGTCAAGAGATATTGACATGGTAGTGGATTACGACCAGTTCAGGTCCCTATCTACTGACTTTGAGATGCGAAAGAACCCTTCTCTAAGAAATTATGAGATCAAATTTCAAAAATTTGACATTGATGTTTATACTCCATTCTACTCCAGGTTATCTATACCCCCTCAGGATTTGATAAATAACAGTGTAATAATAGAGAACATCACAGTACCAAGAATTGAAGAACTTTTGATTTTGAAAATTGGAGCCTTCGACGAAAGGAAGAGCTCAATAAAGGGGCAAAAAGATCGTCTAGATATAACAGGCCTGGTCTTCTATTCCAGCATAGACTACGTACGTCTTAGGAATCTATTGGACAGTTGTGGAAAAACATCATATATTGACCTTCTTGTGAAAGCTATAGGAAATATTGAACCACGCCTTTTACCCTACTTGGATCTCAATGAATCAACCTATGCTAGAATTAAGAAGAAAACTCTTGAGGCCATCGTCTCGGGCACACTGATCGCATCGGAAATGCATCCCTTCTCACAATGAAAAAGAGGGGCAAGATAGCGGTAGCTATCTAAAAATACGAAAAAAGTATAAGAAAACCCAGAGAAAAGAGGCAAAATAATAGTAATTATCACATTCTGATCCAGTTTTTCGTCCAGAAAACTATCAAAATCGGATTGACAGTCAAAGGGAAGTGAAAAAAAGAGGATATTCGGAATTGTCTAAATTCTGCAAGTGCTGAAGGAGCACAACTTACTGGGAAAGATGTCCGCGAATTAGATCTTCTTTGAACTGTCAAAGATGGAGAGGATTGTTGAAAAGATTGTTGACCTGTTCAAGGACATGATACCTGAGGGTTAAATTAGTGGGAGTTTAGGTAATAAGTAACCGGTTCGATGTATTCTTGCTACCCTAATATTTTTTTATTCAACTTATAACTTTCTCATCTGATGTGGGTGAGTAAATTTTTACCTTCATGGTATGTATCTTCTTGCATAGCTATTTGATAGTTATTATTGCAGTATACACGCTACTTAATATGTATAGTATAGGCGTTTTAACTGACAACAGAATAGTTGTCATAAAAAGAAGCCATCTATGTATATTATATTACATTATTTTAAAAACGATTTATGACCATCGTCAATGCCCAGGTAAAGAAAATATCAAGAAGGTTCACCAATTTCTCGGGTAAGTTTAATCCTGTATGAATTCAAGATATTAATTCGTTTAACCGCCTGTCGGATTCTGGTGTTTTAAGATAGTAGAATATTAGTCGAGGCATGTTTATTACCAATTGCGTTGCATATAGCTACAGAGATCGTGGAAAACACTGACAAAATATGAAATGAACAGGCGGGAGACTAAGGCCCCACTGAGCCATCCTTGACACCTGAATAAATGAGACGCTCCATGAATCCAAGCCTTTTCTTCGTTATTTTTTTCCTTTCTCGAATAGGTACCCATTGTGTACGAATACATTAAATATTCGTTCCCAATATTATACAATATGCAAATGAAGGAGGCCTTATTGCTCTTGAACCAGTGGTGGCTTACAGGCAAAGTTGATCCAGGTCTTAAGAAGGAATTCAGAAGGGATCAATACAATGACCTTCGACAGCTGGTTATCCAACCGCAAGGAGTTGTAATTGTTTCCGGCCTGAGACGAGTTGGAAAGTCAACGCTAATTTATCAGGTTATAGACGAGTTATTGCAAGCAGATAAGCCAGAAAGTTTTGTCTATTTTTCCTACGATTTTTCACTTGGGGAAATTACAGAGGTTCTTAACACCTACCAGTCCCTGACCAAAGTTGACTGGAAGCATGAGAAGGTGACTGTATTCCTTGATGAAATTCAGAAGCACAAGAACTGGTCTTCTGAAATAAAGATTCTATATGATCTTTTTCCGCACCTGAAGCTCGTGGTAACTGGATCCGCTTCTCTGCAGCTGGAGAAAGATGCGGCCAATGATCTTGCTGGACGCTACTTTACGCTGGAAATACCTGTTCTCTCAATTATGGAATATTATTCAATAAAGTCCGGTGGTTCAAGCAATAACGTTCAGCTCATCATACCTGATTTAAAGAACTTGTTGGATGAATATATGCGAAAACCTTTTCCTGAACTTGTTAATGTGTCGAGCCAGCGGAACATAAGCGAATACATCAGGGAAACGGTTACTGCAAAGATTGTTGCCCTGGATATAGCAGAAGAATTCGAAAAAATGGATATTCAATTGATCCTCTCCTTATTGGACTACTTTCTCTCGGAACCCGGCATCATATTGAACGTGGACAAGATAAGTCAGAATTTTGGAAAAAGAAAGGCTGAAATTGACCGGCATATAGGTATTCTTGAATACTCAAAGTTGATAAGAATCCTGAAGAACTACAGGCCCTCCACGCTTTCCGAATCCAGAAAGCTCAGAAAGGTATATCCATACGACATATCACTCTCACTTGCAGATTTTCCGTCAATAGAATATGGAAAGATTGTCGAAACGAAGGCCATCACCACCCTCGGTGCTACCAGATACTGGAGAGAGGGGAACAAGGAAGTTGATTGTATCCTGTTCGATGGTAGAGAAATGACACCTGTTGAAGTAAAATCCAGTAAGGTGGTCAGGGATGAATATTTTGCCGGCCTCAGGTATTTTATCAAAAAATTTGGAATAAAGAAAGGCGTCCTTATCTATATGGGTGAAGATCAAAGTAGAGATCAAATTGAGCTTAAGTCGTTCATTCACTTACTTGTTTCACAAAACAACACTAAATCATGAACAGCTTAAGCTGAACTCTATTAAGCTACGAAGTCTGGTGCCACCCTTCCGAATCCGAAAAGAATGCTGAACAGAGCTTAAAATATCTTTAGCCTCGAAAGTCATAAAAAAATAAAAATTAAAGTTTTTCAAGTCTCTCATAGACTATTTTACCAATTGGGTCTTCCTTTGTAAAAAACTCAATATTTCTCTCCAATTTCTTCTTTTTGGATTCCATATGCAACAAATCGTCATACCCTAGTTTATTATAAGGTTTCTATACAATAACATGAACAAACAGGATTTGAAACAATTAATTTGAGCAATGTAACTGAATAACATGCCGTATAACAAAAAATACAACATTCGAATTTAATAAAAATTACCAGAAATTAGGTACAGCTCCGGGAGGCTATATCATCCACTGTTTCACTGAATTCTAACCAGCTTTTACGGATTTTGTCCGTATCCTTTAAGGCGAGTTTTGACCTTGCATCACCGTATATCTTGGTGCTTTTTGCCTTTTGACTGGTCTTATGAAGTTTAACATTCAAACTCTCTTTCATCACCGATTTGAATAAACCTATCACTTCCCCCTTTTCAAATTTTAAGTGATGAATGGAGTAAAGATCTGTTATGTCCTGGTCCCTACCTGCCTGTAACTTCAATGCCCAGAGAGATTCCAGTCTTACAATGGGAACACTCCTTTTAGTTACTGATGCGAAACCCGTTATCTTTTTCCATGATGGTTTTTGAGATATCCAATCTTCAGGGATGTCTATTTTTGCATCCCTGTCTCTCACATATCCTGCCAAAAGATCAATTGTAACTTCTCCATTCAATAACCTGTGATAATTTCCATCATAATTTTGTGGATTCGGATTTGCTTGCTTTGAAATGCTATATCCTTTGCCAAGCAACCAGTTAAGTAACAATTTATTTGATCTTTGTGGTACAAGAATATCAAGATCATCAGAGTATCTTAGGCTGCCATAACCGGAAATTGCATATCCACCTATTATTGTTGCACCAGAATCCCATGGGAAATCATCAAGTAATTCGAACGATTTCTTTTCCCTTATATCCTGATCAACGCTCAATGAGTTTGTCCGCCTCCCCGAAAATACCGCGATGTTTTTTGATAATTTTCAATGTGTCTTCTCTGGGTATGACTTTCTCATCATTCAGATGGACAAACTTAACGTCTTTCCCGGGAATGAGTTCCACGGAAGCACCCACCTTCTTTTTACCTGATGTGGCAACTTCGTGAGATTTTAAATAATCTTTCCACTTTTCAACATCTTTCCTGAAGACAGATATATAAAAAATTCTATGGAAAGGATTCGGTCCAACATGATACCTGCCATTGGTCCATCTTTCAACTGCTGAAGACCAGTCCCACGCCATTTCCAACGGAGACCTGTTGATTATATTTGTTACTCTATTCCACTCGATACTTCTTATATCAGGACGTTCTGGAGGTGAAAGACACCTATATCTGCCTCTACCAGTCCTTTCAAGAACACCTTTAAATTTTAAATCAGAGAG
>JAJYRT010000062.1 GCA_021793945.1 Thermoplasmata archaeon | reverse complement strand
AATATTACCGCTATGAGGAAGAAAAGCCCGGCAAGTATTGTGCTTTTGTATTCCTCAGCTATGGCGAATCCCAGCAGGAAAGCCCCACTCACCAAGAAATACACCATAAGCTCTGTGAACGACACTCTGTTATCCGAGGGTGGCAACAATTCAGACGGGATACCTGACACTGAACTCTCCTCATCATTGAAAAACACGCTACGGACTGAATGCTTCCATCCAATGATGTATCCAATAAACCATGCCAGCCCAAAGAAGAAGACTGCTCCAAACGCTATTACAAGTGTCTCTTCTTTCAGTTCACTAAATGTTACAGAAGTGATAAAAGAGAGAATCAAAATACCTAACGCTGTCCAAAATACCCATCTGGAGACTTTTTTAGATCCGCCCATGAAAACTTCCCACGCAATGATCCCCGATCAATTATATAGTTTTTTCCCGGCTGAGGGCCATGGAGACTTCCCACCTTCCGTGTACACCGAATGGAAACGATTTTTTCGGGAGGGCTGGGACCAATCACCGTTCTTGAACGGAGAGTCTTGTGAAATGACAAGAGGAAATCGAAGAAAACTGGAGGCCAGGTGAAATGGAGTCTGATGACGAATTGGAAAGGATGCTCTGCGGTGGCTTACTGACGGACGAAAACGGGATGAAACCTGACTATTGCCTGGTGATTGACTACATGCCCTATCTCAGGGCAAGGATAAAGGTGGCTACCGATGAGGTGCATGGGTGCCGCATGGTGATACTTTCGCAGTTTGCCATGAACCCGTACCTGCACGATGCCTATGTGAGGGCGGGAAACGATCTCCAGTCGCTCATTGAGAAGTGGAACAAATACTTCTTGGGAGAGCCCTTCGCCATGCCTGTATTCCTGGCAGACCTGTATGCGGGAGTTGACTGGAGGCCTCGTCCATGAGCATCATGGAAAAGCTGAGATGCCAGCCCAGGCTGATAAAAACCCTGGAGCGGAAGATTGAGAGAGATAGGGACGAGCTGATCAGGATCCGGAATGACCTGTTGTACGAAACCACACAGATCAAGGCCCTGAGGCGACATGAGAGGACGTGCCTGCGAAGGATAGAACGGAATACTGAGGAGCTGAACAGGCTGCGGGTGGATGACATGAAACTGAGGCAGAAGATGGCGGAGGCTGGATTCTGATGTCAGCACGAGGATCCACGCAGGATTTCTTCCACTGGGATCCATCGAGAAGGACTTATGTCTGCTTATGCGGCGCAATGAGAAGGAATACTGTTGGGCGGCATTCACATGTAATGAGCGTACACTGGCGTGAAGCCGGCTATCCCGAGCCCGTACAGCATGATCATTCAGTACCCGTCAGGGAGGCCATATCACAGTTCAGGAGGATCTTCCCATGACTTTTACGTTTGGAGACGCGATTGAGGAAACGCTGAAGAAGTGGGGAATTGACGAAGTGCCAAGGGACCAGAGAAGGAAGAGGTTCGCAGGGGACGTCATGCGGACATACAACAGGATGCAGCCACAGAAGACAGCTGTGAGAAAAACGACACTGGATGGTTTTATATGAACGTGAAGAGAGAGTACCTGGAATATGTGAATGGTGAATACACTGAAGTGAGGAATTTCCTCAAGGAGAAGGACGGGGTTGTCGACATGGACAAGCAAAAGATGTTTTGTGACAGGCTAATTATGCCGTACGAGTCATGGATAGAGACAAAGCAGACGGCGGGAGAACCCGGAAAGAATGAGGGAGGAAAGAAGGAGGCGCTTGTTGACATCATTGCCAAATACGACCTCATAGAGGATAATGGCCTGCTGAAGCCGAGAAAATACCTGGATCACGGGTTCAAGGATCTTGCGCAGGACCTGGAAGCACATGGATACAGGTACAGCAAGGAAAAGAGAGTATTCATGCCGCCATGGAAGGGGGTGAAGAAATGAAGGACCTGAACAGCGAGCTCAGGACCTTCAGGGTGCGCCTGCTCCCGGAATACTCTGTGGAAACCATGGACAGGGCCGTGAGGAGGATAAGGACCCTGTCAAGGAAAGGCCTGGACGTGTTCAACATTGACGAGGTATGGGTCTATGAGTACTGCGCAGAACAGCTAGAGCACGCGAAAAAGAAGGTCAGCCTGAGAAGCGAAATGGCCGACCTGGCGAAATGGGCAAAATTCACGAACCAGGAGGTCAGCCTTCCCCATTTCAGCAGGGAACCAAGTTCGGATCCGTGGTTTCCCACCGATGACCAATACCGGGAGGTCCTGAGGACGTGCAGGCTGAAATTCAACGAGCGTATCAGGGACTACCTCAAGCAGACGGAACACGAAAGAAAGTGGTTCAGGACAGCTCTGATGATACGGGTGCTTGCGGAGGGGGGCATGAGGATATCGGAGCTCCTGAAGATGAACATCGAGGACAGGAGGGAAAAGGGATACAAGATATGGTCAAGCAAGAAGGAAAAAGACCGGTTCGTTGCGTTGTCGCCCACAACAATGGACATGGCTGACCGGTACGTAAGGGAATTCAGGCAGCCCTCAGACCCGAAAGCGCTGTGGACTGCAGACTACGGAAGGATGAAAGCTGCACCCGTGAGGCAGCACATCAAGGAAGCAGGAAAGGCGGCAAACGTCCCGCAGCTCCATGCCCATGCCCTGAGGCACTACTGTGCAACCAGGCTGCTGAAGGCAGGGGTGGACATGAGAAAGGTGCAGATCCATCTGGGCCACGCGGATATCCACAGCACGCAGCTCTACACCCATCTGCTGAGCAGTGAGATACAGGGGGAAATATATGACCTTTACAGCAGGGTTCGAACACCCGATTTTTTCGAAAGTGAGGAGGCAATCGCTATATGACGGTAAAAACAGATAATTTTGAAAATGAAAAACATGTGTTTGCTACTAGTGGGCGCACTGGGATTTGAACCCAGATCTACGGGTCTCTTCCCGGTTCATAGTTCCAGTCACTCATCATAAGATCAGTTGACCCATAGCTAATCACACCCTGACTGGAGCCCGTTAGGATACCTGACTACCCCATGCGCCCTTACATCTTGTTTGCTTTTCTCGCTCTCTTTAATCTTCTAATTCTTTTCTTGCGCCATTTCCAACGCATATTGCCGCGTTTTTTCCAGTCCCTTGAACTTCTCTTCAATATTTCACCCCAAATCTAGATCACTTGAATTTCATGCAGTCATGCTTCATACGAGATAAAGCGTGTCTCCATATTGCCTATGATTATTTATAACTATTTTTTCAAAGTCCAGCCAAAGTTTATTTACCTTGTCCTTCTAATTGAAACGTGAAGGAAAATCTGGACCTGTACATAAAACGCTTCATGAGCACAATGCCATCGGAGGAACTTTACTTCGAGGCCATCAGGGAAATAATGAAGGACATCATCAAGGAATACATCAAGAAGAAGATCAATGAAAGCGAGGGGCTCAGGACTGAGATTATGGAAGTCCTGAAGGAATACATGGAAGCCAGGCTGAAGGAATACGACTCCATGGCCAAGATGGCAAAGGTTACAGCAAAGATAGGGGTAGCAACTGCACCGAAGTCCATCAAGGACGAGGCAATGACGGATTTCCTCAGTTCATTCCAGAGCGAGATAGAGGAAATCATCAAGCGAACCCTCTGATCTAATCCACGCCGAATTTCTTTACTATTGTAGTCCTGGAATTCAGGTCAAACATTGTCAGCCTGGAAGGATTAGGGCTGAAGTTCATCATTTTCTGGTACTCTGTCTGGGATTGCCACGTCGAGGAATTCACGTATCTTACCCCGCGATAGTTTCCCAGTGCGTGGGAGTGCACGTGTCCGGTTATGAAGATATCGGGTACCTCCTCGATAACGTGATAATCAACCGGGCTTGGAATCAGTGGTGTTTTGCCTCCGTATTTCGGGGCAAGGTGCCTTCTCTTGAGTATCTCCTCTATGGCCTTTCCTATGGTCTCGAAATTGGCTCCGGGAACAAGCTCGACCATGTCGTTAAGGGACATTCCATGGTATACAAGGACATTCTTTCCCTCAAGGTGCAGTGTGGATGGATTTGGAAGCAGTGTAATGTTCCTGCCCAGTGACTGCGCTATCTTCTGCGAAAACACCGGCTGAGGTTCCGCAAGCCTCACACTGTCATGGTTTCCCGGCATCACGAACACCGTGATGTCTTCAGGAATTTCTGACAGGTATTCCCCAAGCTTGGCGTACTGCTCGAAAGGGTTCATTATTTCCAGATCATCTTCCTGTGACGGGTAAACTCCTATTCCGTCGACAACGTCTCCGCTCAGCACGAGATACTTGAGGTTCTGTGCCTCGTCACTGGAGCTTTTCAGCCAGGATATCATCTTCCTGAAGTCATCCCTCCGGAAAGTCTTGCTCCCAACGTGAATGTCGGAAATGGAGGCAACATATACTGGTTCCCGGGATGTTTCATCAATCATCCTGAAAGGTATGTCTGGCCGGATGATTTCGTTTGCAAATATCACCGCCTCCCCCTGGCCGGTGGATACGTTTCCCACTATCCCTATGACCTCATCCTGCAGAATGAGCTCGTCTGCAAGGTTCTTGCTCTTCATCAGGATGACGCTGACGCTGTCCTCTAGATCCTCGACAACTATCCTCTTGTGCCCGTTCTTCGTCTTCTCTACTGTTGACACCATGCCAACAAACTTGACCTCCCCGGATGTCTTCTTCACGGACCGTATGTCTGTGCTTCCCCTCATGGAACTGGACGTGGATATGATCTTCTTGAGCTTGGTATACTTGCTCACAAAGTGGTTCCTGAAATCATCCACGGAACTCCTGACTCTTACGTCAGGTATGTAAACCTCAAAATTCTCGGATGGCGTGCTAGTTTTTCCAATGAGTATGCTCTTGACGGTCTTCTCGTCAACGTATCCGGCACTCACAATATCCTCGGATATCAGCCTCGGGATCATGTCTCCCAGGCTCCTGGCGAGTATGATGTCAAGTGCCTCGGGCGAAACCAGAAGCCCGTGCTTGTTGAAATAGTCAAGAATGGAAACCTTGTCCTGAAACAGCAAATGTGATCGCATCACTAATGTTGACGGATTTAAAATTGTGTTGATTCACGGTGAGCTATCTTTGTTTAATAATGGGAACCGAAATGTGCTGCGCAGCTATAAACGGGGCATCGCCAGTGCAGATCTGCCGGTGAGGGGCAAATGCCCTTTTGATTTAGGTTACAAATATAACGCCCAGTGAATATGAAATCCATCGGCTGGAAAAGGGAAATGCTTCGCGTTCCCCGACCTGGCTGTTCCATGATCATTCCCTAACTGCACTTACTCTGGCGGCCACAGGAAGCATGGAGTTCACCCTTAGCTGTCTGCCCATAACGGAATTCTGAAATAGGAACCCGGGATCAGGTCGAGTGCCAAAGTCGGCAGATGTGGCTGGATTCCTTGCAATGTCCTCATTCTGGGGACTGAACTATGTAATGGTTAAATTCGCCCTGGTTTACGAGCCTCCCCTGATGTTCCTCCTGTTCAGGGTCCTGTTTGCGGCAATATTTTCCCTATTCCTCATAAAGGGAGGCCTGAAGTTTCCAAGGGACCTGATGACAAACGTCAAGCTTGTCATACTCTCCGCACTTAACATAACGCTTTTCATGGGGCTCTGGTTCATAGGGGAGAGCACAGAAAGCGCGTCTATTTCGTCCATACTTGTCTACACATACCCGATATTCTCCATAGTCTTTTCCGCAATATTCCTCGCGGACCGGATCAGCTCGCTCACAATAGCGGGAACAGTGCTCGGGTTCCTTGGAATCGTGCTCATATTCATTGACCAGCTCTCAATCAGGCCGGGGATAGGGCTGGTGCTTCTTGTGCTGTCCGCAGTGAGCTGGGCGGGAGGCACAATTTTTTACAAGAAGTACATCCATACAACCCATCCTGCCACTGTCAACGCCATCCAGTATATTTACGCGCTGCCATTCATCGTGATATGGGCTTTTGCGACGGAAAGCTTCAGCCTTTCCGGGATCACGTGGCAGTTCCTCCTCATAAGCCTGTATATAGGGGTTCTGGGCACAGGCCTGGCTTATTTCATCTACCTTAAGCTATACAGGGAGTATTCCGTTCCTGCCATATCCTCTTATTTCTTCACGGTCCCCGCCCTCTCCATCCTCTTCAGCTTCATCATCCTCGGCCAGACCAATACGCTCTTCACCTATGTGGGATTCGTTCTCGTGGCGGCCGGGATTTATCTCACTTCAAGGAGCCAGAGGAACATAAAGCCAGCTGGACGAGCAATAAGTCTATAATATCGGCGGATTATTTCCATGAATGAGAAACCTTCCCGATCTCTGCAGCGAGATCAAGAACTGCAAGAAGTGCGATCTGCAGTTCTCACGCAAGAAGCCGGTCTGTGGATTCGGCGGATCCCAGTCAACCATAATGATTATTGGCGAGGCACCGGGGGCAAAAGAAGACGAGTTGGGAAAGCCGTTTGTCGGCAGGAGCGGCAAACTACTGGACGCAACACTTGAAGCATCCCTGATCCCGAAGGCCAGGGTCTACCTTACAAACTCTGTCAGGTGCAGGCCTAAGGTTGGCGAAACACCGAAGAATTCAGAGATCAGGGCCTGCTCCCCGTACCTCAGGGATGAAATCGAAACCATCGTGCCAAGGGTGATTGTCCCCATGGGAAATTCCGCAATCAGGGCCCTGGGTGAAATCATGAACAACGACTTCGGCAAGGTTACCGAAGTATCAGGATCCATTTACTATTGCAAGAAGGCATTCATAGTTCCGCAGTTCCATCCAGCGGCCATACTGAGGAATCCCAAGAGAAGCGTAAAGTTCAGGGAGAACTTCGAGACCATATCCAGGCTTTCCAGGGACGTTGAAATTGATCCCCTCGATGCCATAGTCAGGAACTATGACGTGAAAGTAGTCCCCTGATCAGTGAGAAAAGTGCCTTGGATTTGGCATTTATGCATGGATCTAGAATTATTACCCCCAGGTAACCAGGGTATCACAATTCATAGTTCTGGTAGTTCGGGGGTTCCGTAAGCACCCTGATGTCATGCGGATGGCTCTCCTTCAGCCCATTAGTTGTGATTCTGACGAACCTGGAATTCTTCCTGAGTTCCTCTATGTCCTTCGCTCCGGAGTATCCCATGCCGGATTTCAGGCCGCCGACAAGCTGGAACAGTACCTCATGAACCTTTCCCCTGTAGGGCACGGCACCTTCCACACCCTCGGCCACAAACTTGTTCTGCCCGAGTTTCCCGTACCTGTCGGAGGCGCCTTTCTGTATGGCACCGATAGATCCCATTCCCCTGTATGACTTGTATTTTCTCCCGTTGATTATCATCTCCGCGCCGGGGCTCTCGTCAGTTCCGGCAAAGAGCGACCCAAGCATGACCGAGTTTGCTCCAGCGGCGAATGCCTTTACTATATCCCCTGAGTACCTTATCCCACCGTCAGAGATCACCGGGACACCCTGCCCGTCAGCATATTCCGCGACTTCAGAAACCGCCGTCAGCTGGGGTACGCCGATGCCGGCTATTATCCTGGTTGTGCATATTGATCCAGGACCTATGCCTACACGCAGGCCGTCAACGTCAAGTGATATAAGATCCTCCGCGGCGGTTCTTGTTGCTATATTGCCGACAACAAGATCGACCCCGATGCTCTTCCTCATCTTCTTTACGCTTTCAAGGACATTCTGGTTATGTGCATGGGCGGTGTCTACCACAATCATGTCAACACCCTCCTTTTCCAGGTTGATCGCCCTGTCGATGTCAAACGGCCCAACGGCAGCGGATACCATGAGTTTTCCTTCCTCGTCCCTGGTAGCGTCCGGGAATTTTTCCCTGGTGAATATGTCCTTGGCAGTGATCAGTCCGACGAGCCTGCCCTTCTTGTCGACAAGTGGCAGCTTCTCGATGCGGTTCTTGAAAAGTATCTCCGTAGCCTGCTCAATGGTTATGTCATCACTCGCTGAAATGACCTTGCTTACCATTATGTCAGAAACTGTCTTCTTCTGTTTGTCAGCAAATTCTATATCCCTCTTTGTCACAATGCCTACAAGCTTCTCCCCGCTTACCACCGGCAATCCTCCGATGTGCTTGTTTTTCATTATGCTCCTTACGACATCCAGCGGAGTGTCAGGGTCAACGGTGTGGACATCCCTGATTATTATGGATTCCTCCCTCTTGACCTGCCTTACAAGCAGGATCTGCTCGTTTGTAGACATGTTCCTGTGAATAACTCCCATGCCGCCGTACCTTGCCATTGCAATGGCCATCTCGGCCTCGGTCACGGTGTCCATAGGTGAGCTAAGGATTGGTACACGAAGCCTTATGTTCCTTGTCAGCCTGGAAGAAACATCAACATCCCTGGGTTCCACAAAAGCCTTGAACGGTATGAGAAGCACATCATCGAAAGTGAATCCCTCCTTCACTTTCTGGAATTTATCCTCAAACATGTTACCCTAAGGTAAAATTGATAAATAAAAGTGACGCAAAGTTACTGCAGGATACCTCTTTGCACAAAATCCACGGTGTTACCAACCATCTGGTTGAAGTCATAGGATATGCAGTTATAGTATGATGCCACGACGCTTCTGGAAACGTGCAGGGATCCGGAAATCCTTTCCGCAGCTTCTCCCTTGAATTTCATGGATGCATGGACGCCATCCTGCAGGGTGGAAAAATCCGCGGCAGGGTATTCATGATCCTTCCGGTATACTGTCACTGCGTAGACGGGAGGCATGGAGAAGATCCTGGAGAATTCATATCCTATGTCCATCAGCACCCTGTAACCTCCGTTGAACACCTTCAGGGCTTCATCGCCTATGACGAGTGCATAAGTGGAGCCGGAAAGAAGGTCAGAGGCTTCGGTGCTATGGGTGATATGGTCGGTGTGGGGGATGTGCATGGCGGAAAGTATCAGGTCAAGATAATATGAGGTGGTTCGCGTATGGGCAGTTATGGCAATGTCCATGTCCCTTGCAATGCCCTTTCCCCTGGAAATGAGCAGCGTCGAAAGGGTACCCCTCCGCGAGTGAATATTGGCAGTCTTCATCATGGACAGGCTTTCCCTGTTCTCAAGATACGATACCAGGGAGACCATGGCACAGTCTACAGTGCCGTCAAGGACATGAGTCAGCAGGTCCCGGGGGTGTTCACGCACATACGACCTGCGATCAATGGCCATTGAGAGGGGCTCAGTGTGGCTGAAGTTGATAAGTCCTATCAAGAATTACACCGCTTCCGGGTCTGGCCCGGTTTTCCATCAGGGATATCGCAGGATGTTATAGAAAGTGTCTCTCTGTGCCGGTATCTTACCAGCTTCCCTTATGAGGTGATCCAGTTCCTCGGACGTTGTGACGTCGCGCCTGTCTGTTGCCCCGAATATCTTCTCGCTGAACGCAGTACCCACAAGGTCGCTTCCTCCGCCATTCAGTGCTATCTGGGCTATCTCCTTTCCAACCGCAACCCAGTACACGCTTATGTTCTTGATGTAGGCACCCGCAATAATCCGGGCCATGGCAATCACCTTCAGGTCTGTCTCCCCGGATGCGGGCATTGTTACTTTCCCCATCTTCAGTAGAGGTGTATTCTCTATGCTGAACTTGAGCGGTATGAACGAGAGGAATCCGGGGACTTCAATCTGGTTGTCCCTCAGCTTCACAATATGGTCAATTATCTGGTCGAAGTTTTCCACATGCCCGTAAGTCATGGTGGAATTGCCCATTATTCCCAGGCCGTGTATGATCTTTGCATCTTCAAGCCACTTCTCCCCGGATATCTTCTCCTTTGTTGTGATCACCTTCCTGACGGCAGGATCAAATATTTCCGCTCCTCCGCCGGTATGTGCATCCATCCCCGCATCCCGCAGCCTGGACACAAATTCCTTTACTGACAGTCCATGCGTCCGGGCGATGAAATCTATTTCAGGTATGGTGAGGGCCTTGAGCGTAACTCCCGGCATCTCCGCCTTCACAAGCCGGAAGATGTCCTCATAGTACTCGACGGGAAGATCGGGATTGAATCCTCCGACAATATGTATCTCGGTTGCGCCGATGGCCTTTGCCTTCTGCATCTCATTCCGGATGTCGTTGCGGCTGAGCTCATACCCCCTGTCAGTCTTGCCCTTGATCTTCATTGGCACATAAAAGGCGCAAATGGGGCACGAAGCCGCACAGTAGTTTGAGTAGTTTATGTTATAGGATACGGCATAGGAAACAACGTCGCCAACCTGGGCGGACGTGAGTGAATTGGCAAGTGCCATCATGTCGTAAAGGGAGAGATCTGCAGCCAGATCCCTGGCTTCTGCTGCAGAGA
>JAJYRT010000061.1 GCA_021793945.1 Thermoplasmata archaeon | reverse complement strand
GCGGATCTCAGGTACCGGAAAATTGGGAATATTAAATGGAAAGCTTCACCGATGACCCCTGGATACAACGATAGATGGACAGGAAGTTTCACAGTTGAGGACGAGGGATTATATGAGTATACTATCGGGGCGTGGATAGATACCTACGCCACTGTCCTTGGTAACATTGAGTCCTGGTATAGGGGAGGTGAAAGTATATCCAGTGACCTCGCTGTCGTTTCGACACTCCTATCCAGCATAACGGAGAGGACAAAAGCGAGGGAGAGATCATTTATTATTGAAAAGATTTCGGCAATAAAAACTGCCAGCCCACCTGAAGTAATAGAAATATTAAAAGGCACTGAACTTGGTTCACTTGTGCAGAGATATCAGAAAAAATTGTATCCTGAGACATATGGCCTGAAACTAAGGCTAGTTGTAGAGAGAAAAAGGGCTGGTTTTGCCAGCTGGTATGAACTTTTTCCGCGGTCTCAGGGCGTGAAACCTGGAACATCTGGAACTTTTCTCGATTGCGTTCGGAGACTTCCTGACATTGCTGCAATGGGATTTGATGTTTTATACCTGACGCCCATCCACCCTATCGGTATTACCCAGCGGAGAGGAAAAAACGGGTCCCGTGTTGCAAAAGTCTCAGATCCGGGTAGCCCATGGGCGATAGGTAACGCGGATGGCGGTCATGATTCCATAAATCCTGAGCTGGGAACCATGGAGGAATTTATAGGTCTGATCAGGGAAGCAGCAGAGTACGGGATTGAAATAGCACTGGATCTGGCGTTCCAGTGTTCCCCGGATCATCCCTACGTAACCCAGCATCCGGACTGGTTCTTTAAACGGCCTGACGGGACCATAAGATATGCCGAGAACCCGCCTAAGAAATATTATGACATATTCCCGCTGAATTTCGATTCTGAGGACTGGGAAAATCTCTGGCTGGAACTCAGGAGAGTCGTTATTTTCTGGGTTGAAAAGGGGATAAAGATATTCAGGGTAGACAATCCGCACACAAAACCATTTGAATTCTGGGAATGGCTCATAAGGGAGGTAAGGACGGAATACCCGGACGTTATATTTCTGGCTGAAGCCTTCACGAGGCCTGCTGTTATGTACGAACTTTCAAAGCTTGGTTTTTCTATGTCGTACACATATTTCACATGGAGAAACTACGATTTTGAGATAAGAGATTACTTCACAGAACTTTCCTCCCCGCCAGTTTCGGATCACTTCAGACCAATGCTGTTCACGAACACCCCTGATATCCTTCCGGCAATACTCCAGGCAGGAGGCCGGGCAGCGTTCAAGATCAGGGCAGTACTGGCAGCCACGCTTTCACCACTATGGGGGATTTACAGTGGGTTTGAACTATGTGAAAATGAGGCCCTGGAGAACAGCGAGGAATATCTTAACTCGGAGAAGTATGAAATAAAGATCAGGAACTGGAACAGTGAGGGAAATATCACTCAGCTAATAGCATCCCTTAATTCAATCAGGAGGGAGAACATTTCGATGCAGGAGTTCGGTAATTTGCGTTTCCATCAGAGCGACAATCCAAATATTATATTTTACAGCCGTGTATCTGCAGACAGGAAAAATGCAATACTCGTAGCCGTAAACCTGAACCCGAGGGAACTGCATTCCGCGAATCTCAAGGTTCCGCTTGATCTTCTTGGGGTCAGCGGTGACACTCCATACAAAATCATGGATCTGCTAACAGGAGAGTTATATGTATGGCAGGGCATGTATGGTTATGTCAGGCTCACACCGGACCAGAGGATGGCTCATGTTTTCAGGGTTGAGAGGTAGTTAGGATGGATAATAATCCGCTGTGGTACAGGGACGCCGTATTCTATGAATTACCCGTAAAATCTTTTTTTGATTCCACCAATGATGGGACAGGCGACTTCAATGGCCTTCGGATGAAGCTGCCGTATCTTCATGACCTGGGTGTTGATGCCATATGGCTGCTGCCATTCTATAAGTCCCCCCTGAAGGATGACGGATACGATATCTCGGATTACTATTCTATCCAGCCGGAATATGGCACCCTCGAATATTTCAAAGGGTTTATAGCAGAGGCTCATGCCATGAATATACGAGTGGTGGCAGACCTGGTTCTCAACCACGTGTCTGATCAGAACCAGTGGTTCCAGGATGCGAAGAAGAGCAGGGACTCACCCAAAAGGGACTGGTTTGTATGGAGCGATTCCGACATGAAATATAGCGGAGTCAGGATAATATTCATAGACAGTGAAATCTCCAATTGGACATGGGAACCTAACACCAAGCAGTATTACTGGCATAGATTCTATTCCCATCAGCCGGATCTTAACTATGACAATCCCGAAGTGCGTGAGGAGATGAAAAACGTCATAAGGTACTGGCTTCGCCTGGGACTTGATGGGTTCCGCTGTGATGCTGTTCCATACCTGTTTGAGCGTGAGGGCACGAGCTGTGAGAACCTGCCGGAAACCCATGAATACTTCAAGGAGATAAGAAAAATGATGGATGAGGAATTCCCGGGAACGATACTGCTTGCCGAGGCAAACCAGTGGCCAACCGATGCAAAGCAATACTTCGGGAATGGTGATGAGTTCCACATGGCATTTAATTTCCCCTTAATGCCAAGGATGTTTATCTCCCTTGCCCGCGAAAATAGCTTTCCACTTATCAATATTATCAGCCAGATCCTGCCGATCCCGGATAACTGTGATTGGGCAATATTCCTCAGGAATCATGATGAGCTCACCCTCGAGATGGTTACTGATGAAGAGCGGGATGTCATGTACAACGAGTATGCAAAACTTCCAAAGATGAGGCTGAATCTGGGAATAAGAAGACGGCTTGCCCCTCTCGTGGATAATGACAGGGCTACCCTGGAACTCCTGAATGCGCTGATGTTCTCCCTCCCGGGCACCCCAATCATCTACTATGGGGACGAGATTGGGATGGGCGACAACGTTTACCTTGGAGACAGGAATGGCGTCAGAACACCGATGCAATGGTCGTATGACAGGAATGCAGGTTTCTCAACCGCAGATAATGAACAGCTGTATTCCCCTGTTGTGACTAACCCGAATTACCACTATGAGAGCATCAACGTCGAATCAGAGCTGAGATCCGGGTCGTCTCTCCTGAATTGGATGAAAAAAATGCTGAGAGTCAGGAAGAATTACTCTCAACTTCTGGGAAGGGGCAGGATAAGGTTCATAGACCAGAAAAATCGCAGGGTGCTAACATACGTTAGGGAGTATAGCGACCAACGGATGCTGTGCATTTTCAACCTGTCAAGGAGACCGACGTATGTTGAGCTCAACCTCCCTGAATTCAGGGGCCTCAAGCCCCTGGAAGCCATAACAAAATCACCTTTTCCCCGCATCGGAGACCTGCCTTATTTCTTCACGCTCCCGCCAAGAGGCTTCTTCTGGCTGAACCTAACCGTGCCGGATCACGAGGATGAGAAGGATTTTGATGATTGAAGCTTCGAAATCATTCCTGCAGGATCATTTCAATTCATCTTTACTTGACTATGCGAGTGTCCAGAGATGGTACGCACATAAAGCCAGTAACGCGAAGAAGCTGGAAATATTGAGCGCTTTCTCCCTTGACAATTCCAATACAGTTATTGCCCTCATATGCGAAATAACCTTCGCGGGCGACGAGAAGGCGTTATATTACATTCCCGTCGAAATTTCAGAAACGGAAGATGAGAATGCCATCGGATCACTAGTCATAAATGGCGAATGCATAACCATGAAGGACGCTTTTCTCTCCCGGAGATACGCAGACAGCCTTCTGGACAATTTCATGACAGGTGCAAGGATATCAGACGAAGGCTGCTTTCTCTCCTTTTCCGTCACTGACAGTTTCGGGAAACCGCCAAACCATGAATTCCGGCTGGTCAAGTCAGAGCAGAGCAACAGCTCCTTCATCATTGGGAACTCGATTATCATAAAGAATTACCGAAACATCAAACCTGGAGAAAACCCCGATATTGATGTCCCGGAGAAACTTTTTGCCAATGGCGCATTCCGTGAAACCCCAGCACCAATGGGCGATGTTGCTTATTATGGCAAATCCGGCAAGATTTACATAGCCTATGCGTCCAGATTCATAGCGGATTCAGAAGATGCGTGGAGTCGTTATAACAGACTGTTCAGTGATATGTTAGGAAGAAATTCTGCAGGCGATAACTTTGAGGAGAAATTTCAGACCGAGTTCATTCAGGCAGCGGGTAACCTTGGAAGACTCACAGGTAGAATGCACCGTGCACTTTCCTCCATCGAGAGTCCATCCTTCACACCCGAAGAGGTAGTGGAAAAAGATATAACCGGGATTACCAGTCAGATCCGTGTACACCTGGAAACCGCAGGTTCCATGATGGAGGAAAGAAAAAGCATCAGCTCACAGCTGAGAGGCAGTCCCGCATCGGACAAATGGCTCAGATCGCTTGAATATGCTGAGAACTACCTTCTTTCGAAGCTTAGAGGAAGCCATGCCCAGAAGATAAGAGTACATGGGGACTATCATTTGGGACAGATCCTGATGGCCGGAGACAGTTATTATGTCATCGATTTTGAAGGCGAACCGATGAAGAACATATCAGAGAGAATCAGGAAATATCCTCCTGAAAAAGATATTGCCGGGATGATCAGGTCCCTGGATTATCTCCTTCAGTCAATTTTTAAAATGAAGAGGAATGGCGGAGTTGAAGAATTCATCAATGCGACGAGAGTTCGTGCAGAGAAAGCCCTCGTCGATGCTTACAGGGAAGCCATAAACAGTAATCTGGAGTTGCTCGGGACAGACCCAGGATTCGCAGAAATGCTGCTAAAGATGTTTGTGACTGAAAAATCTGCCTACGAACTAGTATACGAGCTCAACAACCGGCCGGGATGGATCGATGTCCCATTGAATTCCATCTTGAGGATTTTCAACGAGTTCAAAATTAAATAGCATTAATTGGAAGCGGCACAACGGTCGCGTAAACACAAAACCTATATTAGGCAACAATAGTATTCCTTTGCCATGCTCAATGCCCGAACGGGAAATCCCTACCCACTGGGAGCAACTATCACCGACGATGGCACAAACTTCGCCATCTTCTCAGAAAACGCAACCTCAGTAGAACTTGAGATTTACAGGAAGAGTGATAATTCCTCCCCGTCCGAGGTTATTTCATTCAAGAATGTCGACAATCACGTCTGGCATGCTCATCTTTCCGGAATTGGAGCTGGCACCATGTATGGGTACAGGGTTGACGGTCCGTTCATGCCGGAAAAGGGACACCGCTTCAACCGTAACAAGCTGCTCATAGATCCTTACGCGAAGGCATTATCTGGAGCCATAAAATGGAGCGATGATATTTTTGGTTACATACTCGGGGATCAAAACGAAGATCTGTCCTTCAACAGGAATGATGATGCCGGCCTTGTACCAAAGTCCATTGTATACGGCGATAATTTTGACTGGAAGGGAGTGAAATCGCCAAAACACCCGTGGAACAGGACCGTCATTTATGAAACACACGTAAAGGGTTTTACGAAAAGGCTTGGTACCATCCACGAGTCTATAAGGGGGACCTTTGCGGGCTTGTATTCACGAACTGCCATAGAATATCTCCTTGATCTTGGTATCACTGCCGTGGAGCTGATGCCAGTTCACCAGAAAGTAGACTCCGACTACCTTCAGAAGAAGGGGCTTTCAAACTATTGGGGGTATAACACAATCGGGTACTTTGCGCCCGATATCAGGTATAGTTCCAACCAGAATCCGGCCGAACAGATAAATGAATTCAAGAATCTCGTCAAGAACATGCACGAGAACAACATCGAGGTCATCCTGGACGTGGTGTATAATCATACCGGAGAGGGAAATCAACTCGGACCCACCCTCTCTTTCAGAGGTATTGACAATGCAGCTTATTACAGGCTCAATCCTGAGAACCAGCGTTTTTATGACGACTTTACCGGAACAGGAAACAGCCTTGATGCCGGACATCCTCAGGTATTGCAGCTGATAATGGACAGCCTGAGATACTGGGTAACTGAGATGCATATCGATGGATTCCGTTTTGATCTTGCGGCTACCCTTGCCAGGCAGCTGTTTCACGTCGATCGTCTCTCTGCGTTTTTTGACATCATACACCAGGATCCAATACTTTCCAGAGTGAAACTCATTGCTGAGCCATGGGATATTGGCCCTGGCGGTTATCAGGTTGGAAGGTTTCCGGTTCTCTGGGCAGAGTGGAATGGAAAATACAGAGACTGTGCCAGACATTACTGGAAAGACCGTGGCAACAATGTTGGGGAATTTGCAACAAGACTCTCTGGCTCGCCGGACCTGTATGCAGGGAATGGCAGGAGACCGCACGCGAGCATAAACTACATAACTGCCCATGATGGTTTTACGATGAATGACCTTGTTTCCTACAACACCAAACACAACGATTCCAACTTCGAAGGGGGGAAGGACGGCACCGACGACAATATAAGCGAAAATTTTGGAACTGAGGGTCCAACGGACGACCAGGGCATAAATGCATCCAGGAACAAAAGGATGAGAAACTTTTTCCTGACACTCCTCACATCTCAGGGAGTACCAATGATTCTGGGTGGAGACGAGATCATGAGAAGCCAGGCTGGAAACAACAATGCCTACTGCCAGGATAACGAGACAAGCTGGTACGACTGGGATCTTGATGAAAAAAGGCAAAAGATGCGGGAATTCGTCAGGAGGGCTATTTCCATTCGGATGCGGTACAGCATGCTTCGGAGGAGAGAGTTCCAGAGGGGTGCCATGATAAGCGGCACAAATGCCAAGGATATAATGTGGTTGAATGCAGACGGAAGCGAAATCAGGCAAGAACAGTGGAATGACGCGAACCTCAGGGCACTCGGAGTTCTTCTGACACATACTGAAAGAGATCTTCCGGAAAGCCCATCCTCGCGGGCACACCCCGAGGATATTATGATAATATATAATCCAGCAGATTATGTCATTGAGTTTTCCCTTCCGGCCAGGTGGAAATCACAGGAAATAATCATAGATTCAATACCCGGCCACCATGATGTGTTCCCCATACCGGTTGGGTCAAAGAAGATCAGCGTGGAAGCATCTTCAATTTCCATGCTCAGGGAAATAACCTGAATTTCAGAGCATGGTTATTGCAACTGCAGAGTATGGTTCCATAATCAACTCATTGCCACCTGATAGCTTTCCGGAACCTGCGCCCCCATATTTTGGATCTGCTGTGTCCATCAGCACTTCATATGGTTGTTCGATCCCCGGTTGAAATCTCTTTTCAGAGTACGAGAGAAACACGGCAAAATTTTCCCCATAACGCAGTTCTATGACATTTGCTCCACCTGTAGCTCGCACGGCCATGTGTTTTTTTCCGGATATGTACTTTGTGCGTAACCTGATAAGGTCCCTGTACAATTCGTTGAATTTCATGCCTCTGTCAAGCCTTGCTGAATCCCAATCAAGAATTGAGGCTTTGAACGAACTTTCCGCGAAAGGATCCGGTATTGAGGTGTCCCACCCGAATGAGGAGAATTCTGACAGCCTGCCCGACCGTACTGCTTTGGTGAATGTTTTGTCGGTGGAGTCTGCAAAGAACAGAAATGGATTCCTCTCACCATTCTCTTCACCCATGAAAAGCATCGGGATGTAAGGCGAAAGTATGACAGAGGCAGCGAAAAGCCTTGCGCGATCATCCCCCATCAGGGTGAACGGACGCTCACCGTAGGCACGGTTCCCCACCTGATCATGGTTCTGCGTAAATACGACCAGGCGATCTTGCGGGACAACCTTGAATCTTGAACCGCGGATTTTGCCAAGGAATTCAGAATAAACTCCATCATAGACAAATCCGTTGGTAAATGCTCTGACAATCTGGTCAAAGTCTCCATAATCCACATAGTATCCCCTATTCTCGCCCGTAAGGTATGCGTGTATCGCATGATGGAAATCATCGTTCCACTGGGCATCCATGCCGATTCCACATTTTTCCTGCGGCATCACAGTGGCAGGGTCGTTCCTGTCGGTTTCAGCGATCAGCTTTATCCTTCTCCCCAGTTTGTTCTGCATTTCATTCTTCAAGGAGGAGATTTCCTTCATGATTGAAGTCGGCGAGGAATCATATATGGAGTGGATAGCATCCAGCCTCAGTCCATCGAACCTGAACTCTTCAATCCAGTAGCTTACGTTCTGCAATATGAAAGCCCTGACCGCGCCTGATCCGCCTGAGTCATAATTTATCGCTTCTCCCCATGGATTGTTGTAAGTGCTGCTGAAATATGGACCCAGGTCATGGAACACGCCGCCAACAGGTCCGAAGTGATTGTAAACAACGTCCAGAATCACGTTTATGCCTTCCCCGTGGTAGGCGTCAATCAGGTTCTTGAGATCATCCGGCGTTCCGTATGAAACACTTGGGGCAAAGGGGAACACACCATCATATCCCCAGTTCCTTGAACCGTAGCACTGGGCAAGGGGCATCAGCTCCACTGTGTTTATGCCTATGTCTCTTAGGTGATCGATCCTTTCTTTCAATCCGGAATACTTTCCTTCTGGAGAATAAGTGCCTACATGCACCTCCTGAATTATACTCTCACTCATCTCATAGGTTTCCCACGAATCATTTTTCCACCTATAGCCAGATGGATTGACCAACATCGATGCCCCCCCGATCCCTTCAGGTTGGAACCTTGATGCCGGGTCAGCAATTATTTTCCCGTTATCCAGGGAAAACCTGTATAATGAACCTTCTGAAGCATCAATGCATGCCCTATGGAAACCAAAGTCCCCCGTCGTCATCCTGATCTTCTTGCCGGATTCCGGCAGTATTACCCATGCCTCGGAAACAAATGGCGCCCAAAGTCCCAATTCAATCTCATGATCAGACAGAAAGTTTGGGCCATGGTGCATAGCGATATTCATTCAGTTCCCCCCTGAAACGCCGGAATAGAGCACCATGAACGGCAACGTGCCCATTCCTTCGAGAACATTGATTTTTCCATTATTTTCTATGGTTTCCCCGGTGAAGATATTCACGAATTTCCCTGGAGCGCTTTTGGGGACAACAAGTACTGTTTCCGACAGTATATCCATACCCGGCGGCCTGTTTCCATCCACCATAACTCCTTCAAGATCAATGAACACAGATACCATAAGCCACTGGTCCCTGTATACCATTGCGAATGTGAATAAATTTCGTGCTGCCCTTCCGGCTTCCACTATCCTCACATATCGACCCTGCTGGAACAGGTCAGGGTGATCCCTCCTGAAATTCAATAATATGTAGTTTACAGCCAGTTTCAGGTCTCCGTTTTCTTTATTTTTCAATATTGACTCAAGATCTCCGGCTTCCAGCCGACTCCTCACTGCCGACAGCCTGTTTCTCAGGAATTTGAAATCGGCATCGATCCTGTTATCCGGGTCAGTGAAACTCGTGTTCATCACCTCCGAGCCGCGATAGGTGTCCGGAATGCCCGGAAGAGCGATCTTCAAGACTGATTGTGAAACAGAGATCAGGGTACCTTGCGGGACAATATTCTGGTAGAAACTGGAAAATAGTTTGATGAATGCTGGGTCCTTCATTATTCCCGTAATGAATTTCTCCACCCCATCCTCATAGCCCTTATTGATGCTGTTCCATTCCGTGTTGATGGCTGCCTCCCTCAGTGTCTTCTTTACATGGCCGGTGATCCTTTTGTGAAACTCCCCATTTGCCCAATTTTCAGGAGACTCTGCAAGCAGCAGCTGATATATCATGTATTCCTCATTCGCGGACGGGATTCTTAGCCCGCTGGCATCAGATATGTACCTTGAGGCGATGGCTGATGAACGCCCGAGGAAATTGACCCATTCGTCCGGATTGCCTGAAATAGCGCAAATCCTGGATCTGAGATCCTCTCCCATCTTTGTATCGTGGGTGGAGAGAGAATTCATGCTATTCCTGTGGTTATGGGCCCGCTTCTCGATAAATCTGTGAAATTCCTGTTTTGAAATGGAAAAAACTGATGGATCGCCACCAACCTCATTCATGGATACCAGTGGATTATAGATGAAAAATGCGCGATCCTCACCCGATTTCGCCATTACAGCGGGCATAAACTGCTGCAGCCTTGCGAAACAGAACAGGGCTGGATCATCATTCTTGGCCTCGCCGAGCAACCTTATAATTGCTGATTGTTCAACTGAAATGCCAGCCTGACCGGCCGAGGCTTTGATTGCCCTTTCAATAGTCGTTATGTCCTTCCCGTCAATTCTTGATCTGGACAGGTATGTCCTGTAAACCGGCATATGCACCAGTGTCTCCCTTATGCAATCCTCCAATCCTTTCATTGATACTTCCTGCCCGTAAATCTTTGTGCGCAGGACTTTGTAAAACTCGTGGGACAAATAATGCACTTCATTGGAGAAGTAGGAAACCAGAAAGTCCC
>JAJYRT010000060.1 GCA_021793945.1 Thermoplasmata archaeon | reverse complement strand
CACAGCGGATATAGTAAGCAAGAAGAAGAAAATAGTGGTGTTGGAAAATGGCGCATAATTTTAGATCTGACGTTGCAATAGACTGGTGCCCCGGATGCGGTGATTTTGGTATCGTTACGGGACTGACACAGGCACTTACGGAGTTGAATTACGGACCAAATGACGTGGTCGCAGTTTCAGGGATTGGATGCTCCGGAAAGACTCCGCATTACCTCAACATTGCCGGCATACACACTCTCCATGGAAGATCCATACCATATGCCACTGGAGTCAAGCTGGCAAACCCCAGACTGAAGGTAATTGTCACAAGCGGAGATGGAGACATGCTGAGCATAGGGGCAGGTCATTTTGTAGCCGAAGGGAGAAGAAATACGGGATTGACCATTATACTTTACGACAATGAGGTTTACGGTCTTACCAAGGGGCAGGCTGCTCCAACCATGGCACTTGGCGAAAAAACCAAGGGACTTACAAAGCCAAACGTATTCGGCAAAGTAAACCCAATAACAATGGCTCTTTCTTCCGGATACTCATTTGTTGCTAGGGGATTCTCCTTTGACACAAAGCACCTCAAGGATCTGGTAAAGAAGGCAGTAACGCATGAGGGGTCCTCATTTATAGACGTCCTCCAGCCATGCCCCACTTACAACAACATAAACACCATGGAATGGTACAGAGGCAAGGTTTACAAACTGGATGATGAAAAAACATGGGACCCTGTTGTCCTGCCGGAGACTTCTGCTGAAGCCACGAATGAAAAATTCAACAATGCATATAGGAGAGGGCTGGAGTGGGACGACAAAATCCCAATCGGCATATTTTACGACAACAGGGCAATTCCAAGCTTCGTAAAGAGGATAGCAGAGTACGTGCCAGACTACTTGAAAAACCCTCCCGCGGAACAGATAGTTGCAGGCACTGACGGATATACGAATGTGGATCCGTTCAAAACCTTCGCAGACAGAGTGATATAGAGTCAGAGAACCAGGGAAACGAAATAGATTCCAAAGGCAATCAGTGCTATTGTGCTGAAACCCTTTGTAATCTCCCGTACCCTGTCTCCAAATTTTATGACTGAATACCTTATGGCATAGCCTAGGACAAACACCCATAAGGTCGTACCTGCAAAGAGAAATACGAAGGGATAATACCCGAATTTTTCATAAAATCCAAGGCCAGCGGTGAACCACCATATTATCTGGAACGGGTTCATTATTCCGACCAGTAGGCCGGATGCGTAGCCGGAAGATCGTGGTGGCACAGTGGCAGCACTGCCATGCGATCTGGCTATCATATATGCCATAATGAAGAAAACAGCAGCTCCCGCAAGATATATCAGCCGATCGTACTTTACAAGTGAGACTGTATAACCAAATGAAAAGACCATGATCAGCAATATAAAATCAGCCGACATTGCCCCGAAGCCAACCGATACACCGCCCAGTGCCGAGCGGGATGCCTTGTCCACAATCATTGCCGTGATCGGGCCCGGCGGAGCTGCGAGAGAGACCCCGAGAATGATTCCGAGTAAGGCAGCTGATACCAGATCCACTGGCGCTAAATTCTACGCGATATAACAACTTTCCTATCCCTGATTCATGGGGAAAATGATTTATCTCTTGACATCATTTCAAAACATGGCGGAAAAGGTTTCAATTCAGTGGCATGGGCATGCCTGTTTCACCCTGAGCTTCGGCAAAAAAGTTGTTGTTGACCCGTTCATCACCGGAAATCCGGCTGCAAAGATAAAGAAGGAGGATGTAAAAGCGGACCTTGTTGTTGTAACCCACGGGCATTCGGATCATGTTGGAGATTCTGTCTATATAGCAAAGAAAAACGGTGTGCCTCTGGTAACCATGGTCGAACTTGCGTGGATTCTTGAGGAAGAAAACAAGGGCCTCAACACTGTTGGCATCAACTACAGCGGCAGGACGAAGGTCGACGGCATAACTGTCAGCGCGGTACTTGCCACGCACTCCTCAGGCTATAATGGGAAGTACGCCGGAGGTCCTACCGGAATGATCATAGAAGACGGGGTCTCTGTTTATCACGCAGGAGATACTGGTGTCTTCAAGGACATGGAACTTATAGGAGAAATGTACAAACCGGATGTAGCCCTGCTTCCAATAGGCGGGCACTACACCATGAGCCCACACGAGGCAGCGGTGGCGGCCGGAATGATAAAGGCAAGAAACGTGGTTCCCATGCATTACAACACCTTTGACCTGATAAAACAGGATCCTATGGAATTCAAAAAGGAAGCGGAAAGGAACCAGAACGTAAAAGTGAGCATAATGAAAATTGAAGAGGAGCTTACCTTTGATAAAACTGGACAGTGATGAAGAGTATCTATATAAGTTCCTGGAAACAAAGAAGGAAGCTTTCGAGAGGGCCATGGAAGAAGCTTCGGTAATAGTTGATTACGTAGATACAAAGATTGGCGGAAAGGAGTACTGGCAGGTCTCCTATGATGAACTCCAGATCATTTATGCGTGTGTAAAGCTGAAGCACCCGAAACTGGTGGCTGAAACGGGAGTTGGCCCTGGAACAACCACGACGGCAATACTGAGTGCGATGCGCGGGACGGATGGGATGCTCATAAGTTTTGATCTCGGCATCAAATACGGAGAGGAGGAAGAGGCTCTTCCCGTTGGGTGGGTGATACCCGAGACTCTCAAGTCTGGATGGAAACTCGTTATCGGGGATTCCAGGAAGACTCTGGAAAACGCACTCAAGTCCTACGGAAAGATCAATATTTTCTTCCACGACTCTCAGCATGAATACAATCACGTGATGTTTGAACTGGAAACGGCGAGAAAAAATGCCGAAAGCAAGCCCCTCTTCATTGTGGACAATTATGACTGGACCAATGCGCCTGCAGACTTCGCCCGCGATCATGGCTATAAACTCGTCAACGCGGCCGACGATCTCTGCCTCATATTTCCATAAACTAGCGGTCATCCGGAACTGATTCTCTAAGATCGTCGAGCTTCTGCATGAGGTCTTCCGGCCTGGCTTTCTGCTGATCCTTGGGGTCTGTAACAAATCGGTACTGCCTGGTGATCTTACCTCCACGGAACATAGACAGATCCTCATCCTCGAGTAGATATTTTCGTACTGATTCGAGATTACCCATTACCTGGATAATTCTTGTACGTCCATACCTTCCCATGCTCTTGACGGACGATGAAATCAAGCCAAAATCCTCAAGCTCCGAGATTATATCGCTGATTCTTCTGGGAGTAAGAGCCTGAAACCCGAGCTCAGTACATATACTTCTGTAATTCTCATACAGCTCCCCGGTCACCATTAAAGAAGAGTCAATCTCCTGGGTAACTACAGCCGAAAGTAGAACAAGCTTTGACTGCATGGGAAGTGTGGTTACAGCTTCCTTCAGCACATCCATTTCGAACTTATCCCTTGCGCTGTACACTTCCGCATCAGTGACCTTCTCCCTCTTCCCGCGGATTGCAACCTCTATTGAAATTCGCAATAGGTCTATGGCCTTCCTCGCATCTCCATGCTCCTGCGCCCCAATTGCGGCACAGAGATTGATGGCAGAGTCCTCGATCGCTCCATCTCTTACTACTCCCTTGATCCTGTAATTGAGTATGTCCTTCAACTCCGAAGCATTGTACGGAGTGAAAAGAATACTCTCCTGGTTAAGTCTGCTCTTTACCCTTGCGTCAAGAGACTCCTGGAATCCCGTATCGTTGGTTATGCCTATGATTGATGTTTTTCCCCCGTATGTATCATCAGTGGTTTTGAGGATGGAATAGAGCGCATCACCACCGTTTTTCAGAACAAGCTTGTCGATTTCGTCAAGGACCACAATAAGGAATCTGTTGAATGAATTGACCCTGATCATAAGTTCGTTGTAGATCCGGTCCAGTGGCAAACCAAGCTCTGGTATGTTCTCATCTGCAGATCTTGAAAGTGAGTTTGCCATTTCAACAAGAATTGAATAGGGAGAATCAAAAATCTGGCAGTTGACGTACACTATTTTGACTTTTGATCCGGCAGCCTCTGAAAGCATTCTTGAAACGTACCTGGAAGCTGAAGTCTTTCCGCTGCCTGTTTTTCCATATATGATTATGTTGGAAGGCCTCGTGTCACGCATGATACTGCCCAGTATGGATACAATCTTCTCAATCTGAGTCTCCCTGTGAGGAAAATTTTCGGGTATGAATGATCCTCCAAGAGAAGCGAGATCTCCTGTCAGTAATTCGCTCTTCCCTGAAACCTCAAAAAATGGATTGGGCATAATGTATCAGTAAATAAAGATTAGAAGAGTAAAGTACTATAAACTTTGCTCACAGATTATTTGATAATTATTTTATATCTCCAATTAAAGTCAATTCCCTGCGAAAGAGATCGTGGTTGATTTCAACTTATCATGTCAGCAGGTATGATCACGTTGTAATTTTGGCGATCTGAAAATCAGTATGCCTGTCGAAGGGCATGATGCTTGATTTTTCAAGCATTTTTATGTATCCCACAAGGTACATTGACCCTGCGACCAGGACATAACTTGAGTTTGCGGTAGCGTATTCGTATGCTTCGATTGGATCTGCGATTACCTTCACATTCTTGAACACCTGCGCCGCAACCTTCCCGAGCTCCTCCGCAGGCATTGCGCGGGGGGTATCCTGCGGGGTCGTAATGATCAAATCGTCAGAAAGATCATGAATTATCCTGAGGTAAGAGAAGAAATCCTTGTCCTCAAGCATGCCTATTATAAGGGTGGGCTTGATTTTGGTGAATTTCTTGAAAGAAGAGACAAGTGCATGTGCTGCCGGAGGATTATGGGCGCAATCAACCATCACCGGCGGATTGTTCCTTATAATCTCCATCCTTGCAGGCCAGCGTGCCTGGGATATGCCGCGTTCTATGGCCGCTCTGTCAGGAGACATTGATTTTCCATTCTCAATTGCCAGCACGGCCGCGGCTATATTCCGGACCTGAAATTCCCCGATCATTGAGGTCTTTATCTCATATGTGTCCACTGGCGTCTTCAGAACAAAGGACGTTCCTGTTTCCCATGTTCTAAGATCAACAACCGATGAGGCACGGGATACCCTGATAAGTCTGCTGTCGTTCAGATCTGCAACCCTGGAAACTGTCTTCACAACTTCATCTTTATCATCCAGGAGTATCACCGGAATATTTCTCTTTATTATGCCCGCCTTTTCATATGCTATGGAAGTAAGCGAGCATCCAAGTTTGTCGAAGTGATCATAACCAATATTGGCAATTATGCTGACTTCCGGTTCAACTATGTTAGTAGAGTCAAGCCTGCCGCCGAGCCCTACCTCTACAGATGCAGTCCTGACATGCCTGTCCGAAAAATACTTGAATGCCATCGCAGTTGTAACCTCGAAAAAGGTCGGGTTCCTGTCTGTGAGTTTTAAATTTTCTATTTCCGGCATATACTGCTGAATGAAATGTGATATTTGTTCGTCCTCAATGAATGAATCGTCTGCCATGATCCTCTCGTTAAACGTTACTAGATGAGGAGAAATGTACATCCCTGCGGGTGTGTGCTGCTGCAGCATATTGTAAATGAAGGAAGTAATTGAACCCTTTCCATTGGTTCCAGCCACGTGAAATGCGCTGAAATCCCTTTCTGGATTGCCAATCATGGAGGAAAACATCTTTGTGACACTGAGGTCAAGCTTGACACCTTCCCTGTTCAGTGCATACAGATATTCCATGTTTGGGTTAGACACGGCACAGGCATAACTAAACTGTTAAAATAGTTACCTGAAATGAAAAAGAAAGTCGGCACACTGGCCGATGTTTCCTGTTTGACTGCTTTATGGCCCGGACGTGAATCCTTGAGAGAATAATGGGTAAATCACTTAGTCGAGCTTCTTCGAATTTCCTTAAGCGCTTCCTGATCCCGACAGTAAAGATATGGTGCCAAATCAAGGGAAGGCGGAGATTTCTCCAGTTTTCTGCTATACACATTTCTCAGGTGCCTGTCAACCTCGTCGCAGTAATCCTTCCACTTCACGCCTAAGCTCTCGACATACTTCTTTTCTATACCGGTTGCCACCTCGTGTGCGTATGGATATTCATAAGCCTCGTCTGAAAGCCATTTTTCAGGAAGTTCATGGTGAAGGCCTATGCTTTCCCTAGCGTCGACCTCCTTGCCGTCAATCTTCATCATCTGAGGGAAATGTTCGTCCAGGTATACGGTCTTGCCGTCCAGGGAGTATCCGCCTGTGTATTTTATATCAAAACTGGTGCTGACCCTTATGCCCTTTCCATCTTTCTTCTCTACCACTCTTCCAATCAGTTTCCTGTTAAGGAACACTTTGTCATCCTCTACGTCCAGTAAGGTCCCTTTATCGACGTTCGTTTCAGCGATTATCTTCACAAATTCAGGATCAATGAAATTTATGGCTATTATCCTGAATTCACCTTGTTCTCCTTTTGGATCTTTCTCATGCTCTATGACTTCAAATGAACCCATGAATATCTAAGCTATTATCGCTAAAAAGGATTTGCAATTGCTTCTTACCAGCCATGATCAATTAGGCAGGATTTCCCTGAAAAGCATATATAACGTTATAACCTTCACCAATGCAATGAAAACAGAATTGCTCTACCAGGCCGATCCATTCAGGAAAGAGTGTGACGGAAAAGTTGTTTTTGTGGAATTCACTGATCTTATTGTAGATTCAACGGTTCTTTATCCCACCGGAGATGGCCAGCCAAATGACAAAGGGTCGGTATTGATTGACGGAAAAGATTACGAGATTGTGGATACCTGGCAGGATGGTACCTGGGTGCACCTAATTTCTCTTAATACATACCCACAGAATATCGTCGGAAAGGTAGTCCACCAGACAGTAAACTGGGATGTCAGGTATATTCACATGCGATTCAGGACTGCACTCTACATCATCGGTGGTTTAGCTTACAAGCAGATGGGCGCAACTGTGCGGATAAACCAGACTTATGATGATCAGGCTTGGATTGACCTTAACTTCGATGGGGAATTCACAGAGGAACAGCTAAGGAAACTGGAAAGCGATGCTAATGCCATCGTTCAGGGAAATTACGAGGTCAAGTACTCATACGTGACGAGGGAACAGTTCGCTTCCGACCCCGAAATGGTAAGGATTAATAGGGGGAAGATACCCGACTATGATAAAATAAGAATGGTCAAGATAGACGAACTTCCCATCCAGCATGACATAGGAACGCAGGTTGCTAAGACTGCAGAAGTTGGCAGGATTGTGTTCAAGTCAACACTGGTCAAGGGAAAACTCAGCAAGAGGGTAACCATAACTCTTGAATGATTTGGCAACAAATATATCCGACGAGATACTAAACCTTCGTTGGCAGAAGGAAGAGACATACCTTCATTGGTTACCGTTTATTTCGGGATCGCAGCCGTTCTAGCGGCCGTGCTGATCTTCTTCATACTGACTCCGGACATTTTCAGCCAGATACAAACAATATTGACCCAGCAGAGTTCAACCTACATTATTTTTAATGTGTCACCTGGTGCTTCCTCCATCTACCTATTGTTCACCCTGACTGCCCTTGCGGTTCTGGCATCCCTGTACCTGCTAGTTGTCAAGCCCATTGGAGAAAGGAAATCTCAGGAAAACGGGGAAACTGAGTTTTTCAAGTATTTTTCCGTTTTCATACTCCTGGAGTTTTTTATTTCCATTATTTCAGGGTTTATCCCTGGCTATTCCATACCATCAATATACAGCATGCCGCTTGGCGTGCAGGCCTTTGTACTCGGAGTTTCGTCCCTTACCGATCTTGCGGTCCTGCAATTTGTGCCCCTGTTCATTATGGTATTAGCCTATTTTGCCTTGACCGGAAAACTCTCATTGACAAATCTTCTGCATCCTTATAAAACGATGAGAAGAGATGTGATTGTTCCTGCCATAATTGCCTCAGTCATCACAGCTGCCCTGTTTTCCCAGACAGTAAGCGGCGCATTCTTTGACCTTCTAACCTTTTTTGTACTGGATTATATTTACCTTAGATTCGGCATTCTCCACTCATTCGCCGCCGGTTTCACTGTATCCATGATCGGGATACTTACCGCTTTCGCGCCCTCACCTGTGCTGGCATTAGTTGCCCTCGTTTTTCTCACTATGTGGTCATTCCTGGGCATATATAATCTGTCAAGGCTTGCTCCCGGGTCTGGCACATCCGTGAGAGAGTCGAAATTGGAGTTACAGACAGGAAGTTCGAAGAAACCCCCTGAGCCTATGATCCAGAACAGCGATATGTTGTGGATAAGAAGTTCATGCCCGAATTGCGGATCGGCTAACTTTTACATCAGGGAGGGTATGAGGATCGAGTGCATGAATTGCCATCACATTACCGATAAAGATGCCGTGGGGCCTGCAAACATAATAATTGAACAGAGAAGACCGACCAGAATCTGACGGAAATAGCTACAGATTATTCTTCATACAGGCGTGAGTTTAACGGGAGCTGAGAATCTCAGGTAAACTAGATAAACTGCATATGCAACTGGAACCGCGAATGCAATTATTACTGCAGTTTTGCCGAAGGCCTGGAATGCGGAACCGAGTGCGAGAGATCCCAATATGAAACCAAGAGCAAAGAAACCTTCGTAGATGAGGACCCCTTTTTTTGCCGATGATCTTTCAGAAATATAGGCAAGTATTTTTGAGAATGCTATGGAGCTTCCAATGCCCGTACCCACCAGTATTGCCATTATTGGAAGAAGATCCCCTGTGAACCCAACAAAAAGCGGAAGCGCAAGCAGAAGGCATGAAATCGACGATGTGGTGTATATACTTCTTTTCCCTGTGAAGTTCATCAGCACAAACCCCGCCGCGGAAGAGACGCCGAGGATAGTGACCGCAAGACCTATCAGGACGTAACTTACGCCCTGTATTCTCAATATGGGAACCAGGACGTAGGAGACAAAACCGGCTGCAATTCCGTTGAAAATCATCGGTACAATAAACCTGAGGTCAAAGCCGTTACCCGCTGTTTCCTTAATACTGGCTTCATATTTCGGCCGAAAAAATGATGCCGCTGCCATGAATATGAATGATGTGAAGAACAGAACTCTGAAACCAAATGACTGGATGATGATCCCTGCCACCAAAGGCATTACGGCGCTTGGAACACCCCATGCTGTAGAATACTTCTCGGCTTCAAGATTCTCGCCCCCGGATCCAAGGAGCATCTCCATTGAAACCCAGTAAAATGCCTCCATCAGGTCCGTGATCGCTATCAGTATTACAATAAATCCCTTCGACTGAAATATGAAGATGATGGCCAGTATGGACAACAGAAAAGGTATGATGACTATCTGCATGCTCATCACCCTGTCGCTCGAGTACATATCGATCAATGCTGCAATGACAAAGGGATAGGCAACAAGGAAGCCCAGGAACCCCGTCATGGTATAGTCAAAATCATAATGAATAGCAAGGAGAGGAAATGAAAAGCTGAGGCTGAACCATCCCAGCGCGAATAGAGCGCTGGAAAACACCATTTTTCTGGTATTCAGTTTCACGCGGGGCGTATCATAACGACAAATTTAACTTATGCGAGCGGGAAGTCCCCTTCTGAGGGGAGAGGATGTCACTGGTTTATTGGATCTTGTCGATCTTTACACCATCGTCGTCGAAGAATGCCAGTATATCTCCGTCGTTGAGGCTCAGCCTCTTTGCGATTTTCCTCGGGATAGTGATCCTGTATGATGTCCCTCTAGCAGAGACGTGTGTTACGTCAATTATTGGTTTTCTGTCCATGACGGTATAAATGGAAATATTATATTAAATGTTATTGATACATTTGATGCCATTTATGCCACAATTTCACTAATCCACAAATTGGTTCCGGAATCAGTTTGTACGAACAATACAACTCAGCCATGAAGTGCAATTGTTGAAGTTGGGGTGACGGATAACACCTAATTTTTATATCCGAGAAACCTATCCCATGATAATATGTCACGAAAACCAGCTCGAATGTATACACACATTTCAGGCCCTGCATACACAAGAAGAGAATTCATGGGCGGCGTACCATATCCAAAGATTACTACATTTGTCCAGGGAAACCAGAAAGCGGACTTTGATATAGAGATGCAGCTGGTAGCAGAGGAAGCATGCCAGATCAGGCATACCGCACTTGAGGCTGCCAGAATTTCCATAAACAGGAAACTCCTGGAGAATTTCGGTGCTGAGGGTTATTTCCTGCAAATAAGGCCATATCCACACCAGGTACTGAGGGAACATAAGATGGCAACAGGAGCCGGCGCAGACAGGATTTCAAGTGGTATGAAACTCTCTTTCGGCAGGCCGGTAGGCACTGCAGCAAGAGTCTACGAAAACGAGATCATAATGGTTGCAAGAATAAATTCTGCCGGGGCAAAGCAACTGAAGGATGCATTGCACAAGGCTTCATTCAAGCTCCCCACACCGTGCAAAATTAAAATAACAAAGGGAAACGAGATCGCTGGAAAGATTGGATTGTAGATCTGCTTAACTCCAACACAGATTCTTTATGCATGACTCTACTTTTCCTTTTTCCAAT
>JAJYRT010000059.1 GCA_021793945.1 Thermoplasmata archaeon | reverse complement strand
CTTGTAAACGACACTGGAAATGACGCAGAGAACAGGATGAAGGAGCTTGCAGTAAAGGGATACAGGACCCTGGCGGTCTCATGCTCTTCCGATGAGAAGAAGGGCGAAATAGCTGGATTTGTTGCACTGTACGACCCTCCAAGGCATGATTCCAGAGCGCTCATAGGCGAATTGAGGGACCTGGGCATCAACGTTAAGATGCTTACCGGCGATTCCGAGGAGATAGCAATGGAAACCGCCCGCCAGGTTGGACTGGGTCTTTCCATAACGCCGTTGCACTCTGATATTACTCCAGAAACCATTGAGAAGAACGATGGGTTCTCAGAGATTTACCCGGAGGACAAATACAGGATTGTGAAAGCTCTGCAGGAGATGCATCACGTCACAGGCATGACGGGGGATGGCGTCAACGATGCTCCCGCGCTCAGGGAAGCGGAGGTCGGCATAGCTGTAAGTACGTCTACCGATGTCGCAAAGGCCGCTGCAAGTGCAGTCCTGACGAAGGAAGGGCTGGAAAATATTGTGGATTTGATAAAGGATGGCCGGGCAATATATCAGAGAGTTGTCACATGGGTACTCAACAAGACCGCACGGACAATAGAGATAGTTGTGTTCGTCTCGCTTGCTTTCCTTATTCTCGGAAACTACATAGTGAGTGCTTTTGACATAGTCCTGACTCTTTTTCTCATAGATTTTGTAACAATTTCTCTTTCAACTGACAAAGTGAGATGGTCCAGAAAGCCCGAGTCATGGGATATCACTTCTCTCGTCAAGATCGCGGCTGTTATCAGTGCCATGATGATTGTAGAATCATTTCTATGGCTGTTCATTGGAATGAGGTATCTGTCGGTCGGCAATCAGGTGCCAATGTACTCGTTCTCCTTCGGCATTATACTCTACTTCGGAATATTTACGACCTTCGTAACCAGGGAAAGAAGACATTTCTGGTCATCAATGCCGGGCAAGCCACTTCTTATAGCTCTTCTGGCAGATATTTTTGTTGTGATGGCAATTGAAACCTTCGGGATACCGGGAGTAGCATCAATGCCCATCTGGATCACGCTGCTGACGCTCTCATTCACCGCATTTGCATCATTGATAATCAACGACGGTGTCAAATCTATCCTTCTCAGGTCAATAAAACTGATATAAAACTGGGAAAATTGGTGGATTCAGCGAACTATCAGCACGGAGACGGGCGAATTTGCTGAAACCCTCTGGGAAACAGATCCGAAGAGTATGCCCTTCTTGAATCCCGGCTTCCTGTTTCCCATTACTATCATGTCCGGCATGAGCTTCTCTGCCACTTCAAGTATGCTGCTCACAGGATCGCCATATTTTATAATGCCCTCGCAGTTTGCCATTCCCTCCTTCTTTACTTCTTCCACCATTTTCTTAATCCTTTCCCTTGTCTCTTTGATTATGTCGGAGTTCTCGTCAAGCAGAACTTCCGTGGCTCCGGTGAGATCTCCCATTGGAGCGTAGACTGGCTTTACAACTGTGATTATGTACAACCTCGCATCATCGTGAGGCAGCAGTATATTCTTCGCAAACCTGTAAGCCCTCTCTGCTTCCGGGGAAAAATCGGTGGCCAGCAATATTGAGTTCAGTTTTTTCTTTGTTTCCATGCCCAGCACCTCTAAACAGACAACAAGCCTGTTGATTATATATCCCGATGGACATAATAAAGCAATACGCTGCCATATGAGCAGCGCTAAAATCCTGATATGTTCTATGTTGGCAGGACATCATTGCCTAAAGGTACTTTATCAGCCGGATGGGTTTTACTTCAAGGTTGCTGAACATGTTGTGCTTTCCTGTGCCAATGCCAATGAGCAGGCCCTTTCCGTCAGAGATGTCAAGTCTTCTCTCCTGATCAGCAAGGATAGTTGACATTTCCCTCAGGATAGAAATTTTCTTCAGTTCTCTGGGTATTTTCCTGACGATCTTCCTGACCGTTCTTGCATTCCCCAGGGAAACGGTTATCAGGTTATTTTCAAAATGCGCAGACATTGCAATCTGCCCTTCCACTGACAGGGAAATCCGACCGGAATCCACCATCGGAGCCAGAAGATCAACAATGGTTTTGAGTTTACTGTCTTTCATGAATCGGTCTTGCGGTAAAGCTAATTTTTCCGCTTATGGTGAAGGCTGCATTTACCCATGGGAGTTTTATCTGCACGTCTTCCATGACCAGATCTGCGCTGCTCTTTGTTCCCTCTACCGCTTTTATAAGGTTCTCAATCAGAGATTCTTCCTGCCCCATATCTAATCAATAAAAGATGGTATATAACCCTATCTGAATAGTACTGGCGCAACGGATGAGTCTCCATCGGCAGCTATAATATCGCCGCGAGAAAGAATATGCCGTATCCAAGCAGGATAACTACAACCAGGATTGTGACAATTTTCCGCAGGTCAAGGTGAAACATTGTGCTGATTATTGCAGTATGGCTATTTATAATGTCCACCATCAAGCTGGGTGAGAATGTTGCATATCAGGTTCGGGCGACCCCTGTCTCCCTCTTTTTCTCCCAGTTACGGATAAGCCTGTAATAAATGAAGGCACCAGCCATCTGCAACGTGCCGCCAACAAAAAGCGGAAGTGGGAAGTATGCATCCATCAGGTATCCAGATGCACCGGATGTCATCTGAGATCCCCTTGTGCTCAAGCCCTGTATGCTGGAAGCTGCTCCGTAATCCTCATTACCAATCCCTCTTACGCTTATGGCACTCCTCATTGGTGCACCGAGACCGGCAACGCCGCTCCTCAGGGCATAGAGTGAGAAGGCGAGAACAACAAGGGGGGAAAACGCAACGGCAACAAGAAGCAATCCTTGGAATGCCCTGGTCACGGACGAGACTGTGATGGCACGAACACGAGCTGAATTGAGGAATCTTCCCGAAAAGTATGATCCAAGAGCAGTGGCCGCATAAGCAAGGGTGAATATCTCGCCCACATAGGATACGCTTACACCGTACCTCAGCTCGAACCAGAGGGGAAGCAGGGGAATTGCAACTCCTATCCCTGCGCCATTTATCATGTTGGGCAGAATGAGCCTCAACATATACCTGAAGCTCTCGCCTTTCATTATATGCGTTGTTTTCTTCGGTCTCCGCCGCTCCTTAAGGAGCATGAGGGATATGAATGAAATAAGAAGTATAAAGAATGAAACGGCAAATAGGAGCCTGAAGGCTATAACGTTCCCGTAAATCGGGCTAAGATATCCATGGAATATAAGGAAGAACCCTCCAAAAATGGAGAAAACCGATGCCATGACATTTATCCTTGCAAGCCTGCCGACCCTGTCATGCTCTTCAGGCCAGCTGCTTGCAACATATGCCGTCATCCCGGGGGAGAACGCGCCCCTCATTCCTCCGGCTGTTCCAGTTATGCCGCCTATTATTGCGGAAATTGCAATCACATATATATTCGAAGAGAGAGCGAGACCGAGTAGGGCAATGAGCGGTAGAAGTTCACCGATTATGAGCGTGCGAGCGTATCCTATGCGATCGCCAAGCATTCCCAGAGCCAGGGCTATTATCATGTTGAAGAAAACAATGACGAGATAAAGTATTCCTATGAAGACAAGACTATATCCGAGAATGTTCAGGTACAGTGACAGGGAGAGGGTTACAAAAATGAGCGCCATGCTCCTGGCAGCCCTTGAAACGAGAAGAAATTTGAACGATCTGTTGATCTTCTCCGTGGACTCCGTGAACATAGACTTCTCTATATCACTGAATTATTTATTCGTGATGTCTCTCTTGGGCCAGTGAAAGGGGTGCTGTTTATTTTATATTGATTAAAAGTACGTAGCATTTCAACTGAAAAGGTTTTATCTACCTAAGGTGATAATCAACCGTAAGAGAAAATTCATACTAGCATGACTGCATTGGGTAACTGCAACGGAGAAATGAAGATGTCCAAGACCGGAGACAAATGTTCCATCCTTGTCTGGAGAACGCTCAAGGATGTGTGGAAACTGTGGTATAGGCAGGCAGAAAAGAACCTGTCCCAGATAGGCATGAACAACATGGAGTACAGCGTGCTCCGCATACTTTCGGAAAACGGAACGCTTTCCATGGTGCAACTTGCCAACATGACCATGGTTACGCAGGGGTGGATAACAAGCATAGTTGACAAGCTCGAGGAGAGAATGCTTGTGGATAGGATCAGAAGCAGCGATGATCGCCGCATCATAATGATACAGATTACCCGGGCAGGCACAAAAATGATGACTCGCGCAAGGGAGTTACACGTGAAGTTCGTGGAGGACTCAATCAGCGGCTTAAGCGAGACCGAATCATCAGACCTTCTGGCATTGCTGGAGAAGCTTAAGTCTTCGCTAGGTGAAAAATCTGAATTAACACGCCAAACCCAGTGAATTCCTGGAATGAAAACGACGTAGTGTTTTATATATGGTTTTCATGTCTTAGAACTTGAACGCGTTTTCGCTTCTCATAATAACAGTGGTGCTGCTTTCGGCCATCCATATGCTGGCTCCTGATCACTGGCTCCCTGTAATACTGATATCTCGAAGGGAGAAATACACGCGCAGGAGAAGACTCGGTCTGTCGCTTATTCTTTCATCCATACATGCAGGCACTTCCATAGTGCTTGCAGTGGGAATAGTCTTCCTGAGTCTTCTGTTCCTGCACCAGTTCTCTGTATACCTCAAGGATGCAGGGATAGTGCTGATGTTTGCCGTTGGTGTTTACTTCATTCTTAATGGTGTAACCGAGAAACCGGACGAAGCCTCCTTTGTGAAGTACTCATTCATACTCGGTGTCAGTGCTTCCCCTGATCTCTCCCTTCTCCCGCTTCTCATAGAGGCACAGGCTTACCCTTTCAGCTACAGCGAGCTTATGATAGCAGTTTTTGCGTTTGTCTCTATCATAGTGCTGCTGATCAGTGTCATAGTGGCGGATTTCGGGATAGGAAGATCGCTACAGAAGCTTGAGCCCAGATACATGGATTACGTGATGGGAGCGATCCTGATTGGAATAGGTTCCTTCCTCTTTTTCTTCTGATCAGATAGCGTCAATATTCCTCAGTACGACATAAGCTGCACAAAGGTCCTCAATACCTATCCCCATGGACTTGAATATAGTTCTCTGTCCTGGGCTGTATTGTGACGGGTCCGAAACAAACTTGGCCATTTCGACCAGTCTGGGGTCATCCTTCCTCATTCCTGATCCAATTATTTCACCAGATTCCACGAATGCCTGGTCCAGATGCTCGACAATGATTGAACTGCTCCCTCCAATTACGTCCGGACCCGCCTCGGAACGGTTGGGCAGGTTTCCGCCAGCGAGGTTTATATGGTAATGATCTGGAAGCATATCCGCCGTGAAAAGCGGTGTCCTGGATGTTGTTATTGTGGAAACCACGTCTGAGTGGCGCAGTGCTTCCTCTGGTTTGTCGACGCTGATTATGTCCACCCCCAGATCCCTGGAATACCTTTCCGCAAAGACCCTCGATCTTTCTCCGTGCCTTGAGTACACAAAAGCCCTGTCGATGTGGAAAGCGGTTGACATTCCTGTCAGCTGGGTCTCTGCCTGGAACCCTGATCCAAAAATGCTGAAATTAACACTCCTCTGCTTCAGTAAAAGCGACGTTACCATCGCCGGGAGGGCTCCAGTACGCATCTGGCCAAGAATGTTTGCGTCCACAACGGCAAGAAGGTCAGGAGGATCTATGGTGAAGACATTAACCACGGCCCTGAAACCATTCCTTGATGAGATATACGATTTGAGGCCAGCCAAATTGTATTTCGGAGCGCTGGCCGGCATTGTGTTTAGGATGTGCGTCCCAGCAATGATCCGGTTTCTCGGGCTGGAGAAGGCCGCTCCTTTCCCGTAGTCAGAAATGAAGTCCTTCAGTGCAGGAATGAGTTCTTTCATGCTCAGATTTTCCCTTACATCGTTTTCAGTAACATATAACATGCTCAAAGAATGCACATTGGTAAAAATAGATTTCTCAAGCCCGTAAGGCGCACCGGCAATCTCTCGCAATAAAACTCATTACAGGTGCTCGCGGATCGATATTCGCAAAGCAAGAGAACGCTAAAATAACAAGGCGTAATGACAAGATCATGAAGCCGTCAATAGAAACTGCCAGGCTTGAGGATTATGTCAGGGGGAACAACTCATATTACCTTTACAGGGAGGGTGAAAAGATCGAGCTGCACTTTTCACCGGAATTTCCGGAAGCAATTGCACACCTTCCAGAGGGGGAGCCGGTGGAGCACGTGATGTACGGCTACGAGAAGGGTGGGAGAATTTACTTCACATCCTTCACTACCAAGAGCAGCTTTGGTGAAACAACCACGGACCTTGACGGGGAGGACGATCCGGTGATGGAATGGCTGAAATATATCTGAAAGCCAGGTTTCAGTCAAGCAGTGCCCCTATGAGGATGGGCAGTATTACCGTTATGTCCCCGTAGAGATTCACGAATTCAGCATCTTCCCTTATCTTTCTCCAGGATATCGCTTCCTCGAGTTTTGCACCGGAGAGCGAACCATCGTATTCCTGTGCTGTTGTTATATAAACCGCTGAGTCCAGGCCACCGCGGAACTGGTTCCACCATATTGTGTGGTGCTTCGATATCCCACCCCCCAGCATAAGAGCTCCAGTTTTTTTTGCGTCGAAAACGACATCTGAAAGAAGATGTTCATCCTCGAGAAGGTTTATCTTGAAGTCCCTGTGCGTTTCATAAAAGGACCAGAACTGGGATCCGACCGATCCATCCGTCATCCCTGGCACAAAGACGGGTATGTTGTTCTTTGCGGCATTATAAAGGATTGATGATTCATCCTCAATTCGCAATCCTATGCGTTTGAGCAATTCAGTGCCGCTCCACTCCTTCTTCTCTTCATAGAGGTCGGCCAGCATTGCCTGTATCTTTTCCTCGATTAACTCACCATAGCTTTCATCCGGGACGAAAACATTCCCAAGTCGGTTAATGCCAAGATCCGCAAGTTTTCTATCGCTGAAATCAAATGTGCCGGAATAGTACCGCCCAAAGGTCCTGGCCACATCATGATCAAGTGTCCCTGTGGTCGTGATGATCACATCCACCATCCTTCGTTTCACCAGTTCGTTGATTATCCCCCTGGTTCCTGTGGAAATGATGTCAGCCGGGAAAGAAAGGAAAGTGGTGTTCTCCTCAGTGAACATTTTCTTGAGTATTGCAAATGCTGTGGAAATCTTCGCTGATGTAAATCCTCCCGATTCAGAAAACTGATCCATCAGTTCCTTCAGGGTCGAGTTTCTTGAAAGGTGCATGTCCCTTACAGGTTCCTTGAGCAGGTCTTTCTTGTCCATGCTTCATGATGGCATCTCAAATGATAATGTTATTTATGGAGCAGAAACATATCCATCGATGGACGTATTTGATGCCGCAGTCCTGTGGATTCATCTATTCTCGGCAATCATATTCATCGGTGGTTCGTTTTTCATCTGGCTTGTCCTCTGGCCAGCATCCTTTGATTTCAGCATAGACGAGAAGGAACGGACAAAGGTCATAGGCAAGGTTGCAAAGCGCTTCGCATGGTTCACTCACATAACCCTGATTGTGCTGATTATCACCGGTCTATATAATGTAACGTGGTACCTGCCCAATATCTCGGACCTATTCACAACCCCTCCGGGTGAGCTTCTGTTTATAAAGGCAGTGACCGTGCTGGCTATGGTGGTGATCATGTACGGAAACAACATATACCACGGAAAAAAGATTGTCAGGCTTGCATCTGAAGGAAAGCTCGATGAGGTGAAAAAGGTAAGGAAAATCACCCACAAAATTTCAGCGCTGACGCTTGCGCTTATGATATTAATAACAATTGAAGCCGTTGGGCTCCAATTTCTCGGATAAATTACCTGGCAGAAGCGGCTACTCTCTCTATCTCTTCTTTCTTGCTGACGGAGAATGAATTTGCGTCGTTCTTGGCTGCCAGCATTATTTCGTCCGCAAGACAATCCTCAATGGACTTCTTGTGCTTGAAAGAGGCGTTTGTAGCACCTATTGCTATGTTTCTGAGCGAGACATCAACCCTCCGTGATGGAGAGACATCTACTGCCTTTGGAACAGCAATACCGCCGTATTTCAGCCTGGTTACTTCTTCCCTCGGAGCTGAGTTCTCGATTGCGTTGATAAGTATCTGTACAGGATTCTGCTTGGTTTTCTCAGCTATCTTCGCAAATGCCTCGGAGAGTACACGATAAGCGCTGTATTTCTTTCCGGTCCACTTCTCAGTGCGCATGAGCTTGTTGAGGAGGCGTTCCACAGTGTTCACGTTCCTCTTGCCGGCAAAGTAATTTGAAAATCTTCCTCCAGTGTGCAGGTTAAGGTTCGACGTCAGGTTTATGTATTTTGAGAGACCCTGGTCGTGTATCTGGATCTCGTTTATATCATACTGTCCAAGTAACTTAATCTCCATTATCTCACCGTCTTCTCCTTTCTTCCCTTCACCAGTTCGTGCAATGAAATGCCGTTGACCTTGACAACCTTGTATCTCACGCCCGGGATGTCTCCCTTGCTTCTTCCCATTCTTCCCCTGATGCCTTCCACCACTACCTCGTCGTGCTCATCAATGTAATTTATGGCACCATCGCCAGGGGCAAAGGCGGTGATCTGCCTGCCGTTCTTTATTAGCTGTAGTTTCACACATTTCCTTATGGCTGAATTGGGTTGTTTGGCCTCGATTCCAACTTTTTCAATCACGATCCCTTTTGCTGAGGGTGCTCCCTCCAGCGGATCGCTCTTTTTCTTCAGCTGTAAGACTCTTCTCTTGTAGTCCCTGTCAGACCACCTGTATTTGTTTCTTTGCGAAACAAGCTTTGATCCTGCATTCTCTCCATTTGCCAATGTATCACCTTGATTGTTAGGTTAAATTTAAAGTAACTTCCGAATAAGGAGATTATATTTAACCTATTCCGTGGCAATCGCCTGCTGGTTTGACTCTATCCAGCGGCTACGCTCTTCTGGTAACTATTTTTATGACGTCACTGTCTTTGAGCTGGTGCTCCTTTGATACCACCATTCTCGTTCTTCCATTTATGGCGCGTATGAACCCCTCACCAATTTCAGTATGGACACTGAATGCAAGATCCAGAGCGTTGGATCCGTCACGCATCAGGAATGCATCCGGCAGGATATTCCCTTCCCTGTCGCACCATTTTCCCTCATCATAAACGGGAAATACCACTATGTAGTGCAGAAGACCATAGACAATTCCGGAAATGACCTTCCCTATTCTCGACGTGTGTGGAATGTTGAAAAATGCATTGATTCTTGCAATAGCGTCCTTCTGCGCATCCTTCAACCCCGGCTTTGCCTCCAGTGGCATATCCGGCGAAGATATTATGCCGGAGGCAAGGGCCCTTGCTATGGCCATCTCAAAGAGTCCGGAAACCAGGAAATTATTCTCAGTTATTCCTGAAAGTCTTTCGATTTCTGCTGGTGAAAGGTCATCAGTCTTGTTTCCCAGATGCACAATGGGCTTGACATAGCGGAAAATGGCAGAAGCAAAGGACACGAAGTCCTCATCCTTCCAGATGGACAGCCTTGCCGGAAAAACCTCCTTGATAAGTATGGTCTCGATATCGCGCTCTTTAAGGCCGAAGGCGCCAACTTTTGGCATAAGCTTAGCCTCAATGCGATCGCTTGTACTGTCCGCCTTCCTTGCAAATTTCTCCCAGTCCCTTGAAAGTCTGGATGCAATCCAGTTTACAAGTTCTTCCTTGATAAAGGCTATTTCCTCCGATGGATCGATATGTTCTGTTGACGGATTCCCGTCAGCTGTTGTCTTTCCTGAAGCATCATAGACATGGAGTATGGCGTCCACGTCCCGGATATTGTCCAGGAATTCGTTTCCCATGCCCTTTCCCTCGCTTGCTCCTGGAATCAACCCGGGGACGTCTATTATTTCCACAGGTATCATGCGGGTCCCGTTTACGCAGGTGCCCTCCTTCGGGTTGCATTTCTGGCCCAACTCAGTTTCTGGGCACGGGTGTTCAATGAATGTTATCCCAAGATTTGGCTTGATAGTGGTAAATGGATAATTTCCTATTTCGGCCGGAGTCTTGGTTATCGCAGAGAAAATTGTGGACTTGCCGACGTTAGGTTTTCCAACAAGGCCTATTTTTATTCTTTTCATCGCTCTGCATCAGTGGAGGTTTATGGCAACTTTCCTGAGATCATATCCCTTGGGGCAGTCAACCTTTCCATCAATCTTCTCAACAATTGCCTTAGTACCTTCCCTCATATGTATAAGATTGCATGTCTCAATGTTTGGGCAGGCGTAGTTGTCGCAGTTGATTGAGGACATGGTAATGGTGGATCCTTCCTGAAGTTTTTTTCCGTGTTGAATGTGCGCATAGTTCTGCACATCTTCCACCTCGATGGTGGAAACCTTGTCCCCGTTGAAAACAAAACACGGGTTTATCTTGTCCCTGACCTTGGTTATCCGGTATTTCCTTCCCGGTTCCAGGTTGAAGCAAACATTCTTGATCCTGCACTCCGCACAGCCAACCAGTGGCGTGACGAAAGTGAATTCCAGACCTTCCTTTGCAAGGTCGACTCCAATGAGTGATATCTTAGCCA
>JAJYRT010000058.1 GCA_021793945.1 Thermoplasmata archaeon | reverse complement strand
TCATCTTCCGTGAAAGGTCTTTCTGTGCCCTCTTAAGCTTCTTCTCCGATTCCATGAGTAACTTCGGTGGATCGGCCTGAACGCCATCACTGGTAGTGATGATCGCCTTCAGACCAAGATCAATGCCGATGGAGCTTGTGAAATCAGGACAGGGCCGATCTATGTTGTAGGCCCGCACATCAGCACTGTAGCCTTTCTGCATGTCCACGGTGATGGTAATGAACCAGTCACCCACACGATCACGCTTTACGGAAATGGTTTTAATCTCTCCAGTCACAGGTCTATGCATGAACATTCTAACCTCACCAATCTTGGAAAGTCGTATATGACCGTTATCCAGTATCCTGAATCCAGACTGCGAGTAGGTGATGGAATTGTACCTGTCTTTAGATTTGAATCTTGGAAAGCCTGCCTTTATCCTGCTTCCATTATTCTTCTCCCTTATTCTCCTGTAAAAGTTGTCATATGCTCTATCCAGTCTTCGTGCAACATCCTGAAGCACCTGTGAATGGATATCCTTGAATTCGGGAAAGGTCTTCTTCAGTTCCGGTATCTGATCCTGCTGATAGTTGTAATTGATGCGCTTCTCTGTCTTATATGCAAGAATTCTCTGTTCCAGGAATGAATTGTACAGTTCACGGCACAGATCCAGCTGCTTGATTAGCAGTTTCTCCTGCCCAGCAGATGGATACAATCGGAACTTATATGTCCTCATGGGGCTCTGTCTCCTGAGAATCTACATATCCTTTCATTACATCGAGCGTAACCTGCCCTGACGTTGCCAGGAAATAGGAAGGGGACCAGAACTTTCCCTTCCAAAGATCTTTCTTGATATCGGGAAAGTTACGCTGTATCTCCCTTGAGGTGATTGTTTTTATTGCGTTGATGAACTGCGGTATGTTCAGGAGCGGTGTCGCCTTGAAAAGCATGTGGAAATGATCCCTGTCGCATTCTATCTCCAGTATCTCCACATTGAATGTATCGGCAATTCCCCTTGCCTTTGTCTTGAGGAAGTCTACAATCATGTCACTGGTAAATACTTTCTTCCTGTATTTCACGACCTGGATGAAGTGATAATACAGTGAATACACTGAATGCGCACCTTTATCCAGATCGTATGGCATAGGTATAGCAATACACCATACACCATAAACATTTTGCCCGCTCTCATCCCCCCTCCAGAAGGAGACTTCTCGCTCGCATAAGTTAAAGTTAATTGGTATTTTTGTCTGACAAAACATTTGAAATATTAACTCAACACAAATTTAACCGTTAAGAAAAAATGGCTAAAATAAAGCAAAAATAGGAAACAAACATTTAAATACAGTTTAACACATATTATCAGACATATGAATGACATAATGGATATAATTTCTAAATCGGTGTTACTTGAAGAAGAGGTATCCGAGTCAGGATTCTGGGATGGTTTCGACAATTTTCCTCCAGCACCAGAGGATGTAAGGATTGCAGAAATCGCGAACAAGCAGAAAGTCAGGATAAAAATTGTTGGCTGCGGTGGAGGGGGGTGCAATACTGTCGAACGCCTCAATTTGACTGGAGTAAATGGGGCAGAGTTAGTTGCAGTAAATACTGATGCAAAGCATCTCTTGAGCCTAAGAACACGGAAGAAAATGCTGATAGGCAGGAATCTCATGGGCGGAGATGGCACGGGAGCAGAACCAAAAATAGGGGAGAACTGCGCACTAGAAGACATAATCCCCATACAGAAGATGACCTATGGCACTGATATTACTTTTATCACGTGTGGACTTGGAGGTGGCACTGGAACAGGGGCATCCCCTGTCATAGCTAAATCTGCCAAGGATGCCGGTTCCACAGTAATCTCAATTGTCACTCTCCCATTCAAATCAGAGGGAGATATCCGTATGGAGAACGCCCTTAACGGGCTGGAAAAACTTGCACAATATTCAGACACAGTGATTGCCATACCTAATGACAAGCTGCTTGAAGAGGTGCCCGGGCTATCCATAGAGACCGCCTTCGGTTATGCTGACACCTTGCTTGGTGAAACAATAAAGGGAATGACGGAACTCATAACCCTGACTGGGATAATAAACGTTGATTATGCAGACGTTAAGGCAGTAATGAAGGATGGCGGCGTGGCAATGGTCGGGACAGGCGAATCCAATGTTGGCGATGACAGAGTTCTGAGGGCCATAAACGAAGCAATGACTTCAAGACTAGTGGAAGCAGACATAAGCGATGCCAGGAATTGCATAGTACGCATCATAGGCGGATATGACATGACAGTTAGCGAAGCAGAAAGCGCAACAAACGAAGTTCAAAAGCGCATTAATCCAAATGCAAAAATAATATGGGGAGCAAGCGTGGAACGATTCTATAACAAGAAGATAAGGGTACTTGTTCTGCTTACAGGAGTCAAATCCCCGTACATGCTAGCCAATCGTGCTGACGCCAAACAGCTCAGAAAACTGCTTGCCGGTGATGAGCAGGAGCAGGAAATAGACATAGTTTCCTGATACTCAATCCTGCAGATTTCTTATATACTTGAAAGTGCGTTGCATAATTCCCCTGTATTGTGAAATAGAGGGGAGCGTTTGCCTGTTATGACGCCACAACCAATCGTTGCGGTTCGATGAATCCATGTCTACGGACATGGGGGAGACCAGCAGCAAGCCAACTCCTTCAGGGGTTGGTAGTTGACACTTGACAAATTATTATATATCCAGGAGAAATCGTTGATTATATGCCGGCAGCGAAAAGAGTTATTGCCGCCCTTGATGTGTTTGACTCCAGGGAAGCAATCCGAATAGCCGGTCAGATAAAGGATGAAGTTGCCTACATAAAGGTCAACTGGCCGCTGGTAATGAGTGAGGGAATAAGTATCGTAAGGAAGTTGTCTGAATTCTCTCCTGTTATATGCGATTTCAAAATAGCGGATGTACCAAATACAAATGCGTTGATTGCAAGAAAAGCTAGGGAAAACGGTGCCTGGGGAATAATATCACATCAATTCACCGGCAGGGATTCTATGGATTCTCTGGTCATGGAATCAGGAGAAATGAAGGTGTTTTCAGTCGTATCAATGAGCAACAGCGGATCAAGGGATTTCATGGACCTGCACACCGATAAGATGATAGAAATGTCCAAAGAATGTGGTGTTTATGGTTTTGTTGCACCGGGAAATAATCTGCAGATGCTGGATCACATCAGAGCGCTAGCAGGAAAGAGATGCATCATCTCTCCAGGAATAGGTGCTCAGGGAGGAACACCTTCAGAAGCCATCAGACACGGTGCAGACTTCATTATAATTGGAAGATCCATCTATAATTCTGATGATCCGGTCGCCTACTTAAGAAACGTGAATTCAAGCCTGAATTGATTTTAGGAACTGAGCCTCTCATAAAGGCTTGATATGTCGTTGTACAGATCCTTCATGTTTCCATTCAAGATGCTATAAAGAGCAAAAGCTCCCCCCATGCCGGCACCTTCCCGTACATGCCCATTTTCATATTCTCTAAGTCCCTGGTGTGGCATGGTGCTGAAGTCTATGTTTGAGATTATCAGGTTTTCATTTCCAACAAGTTTTTTCATGGTTTCGGGACGGTGATCAATCACCCATTTTGTTGTAGCAACATAACGTTTCGCTGTCCGCTTGTTGACCATCCTGTCGAGACTGAAAACATTAGCCATCTGTGTTCCACCGCAGTATACCAGTGTGCTTTCCTGCAATGAACTGCTTATTCCCAGTGCAACGGGCATCATATAATCTCCGTACTCTGCAATGCATTGATCTGCTTTAAGTTCAGCATCTCCAAGCCTTTGCTGCGCCTTCTTGATCAATCGAAACTTCTCCCTATCAGGATCGCTGGGTAAACTGCTGCTTGTGTTGAAATTGTTCCCGACGCATTTCATGACTGCCTGTGCAGTTGTCGTTCCACCAGGCACGCTTTCACCCACGAAGATCACTTTGTATCCTGAGATCAGTGATCCAACGTATTTCCCGAAATCAAGAGCTTTCTGAAATTCCGGTAGTGCTTTTTCAATTGATGGATCAAGCGACGCTCCGAGGTTTCCGGATATGAACGGTACTTGAGGGGTGGCTGCGAGTCCTGCGTCCACAATAATCACGTTCACACCGATTCTGTCAAGACATGCCCTGGTGACAATGGCTGGGGTAGGTATTCCTTCTGGGGTCATGGGAGGTACGTCAAGGCTAAAGCAATTTCCGGAAAAGATAATCTCCGAGTCGACGACCGGTGTCAATCGAGTGAGTTCTGGGGTAGCCCCTGCTGCAGATATCCCAGGGTTGAGTGACACATTTGACGTTCCAGCCAGAAGGAGGAATACTATGCTATCGCGAGCCGCAATTATCTCGCTCCTGACAGTTTCATTTCCAGATATCGGTTCGTTCACCATACAACCTCGAGCAGGAATACTATTATCATGATCGGTAAAATGAAAATCAGGAACGAAAGGTAGATAGATGTATAATAAATGTTCATTGTGCGCTTGATATCGCCAACGCTAGGTTCAAAGCCGTTTTCATTCAGTACGTAATGTCCATATTTCTCTAGCTTTATGTTCAGGGATGTGGCAATTGATCCCATTGGCCAGCCGGCATTGGTGCTTTCCGTAAGCACCCGAACTTCCCTCAGTGGAACGCTCTGTACCCTGTAGTTTAGAAGCTCAGAGCTGAAGGAGATGATTGCAGCGGATACCCTTGCAGGTATGTAGTTTATCAGCGTATCGGCTATTGCAGTCCATCTGCCGAATTCAAAATACTGGCGGTTCCTGTATCCTATCATGGAATCCATGGTATTGACGATTCTTGCAAAAAATGCCCCGATTATTCCAAAGAGCGCGAAAAACATCATAGGAGTAAGAAAACCGTCAACTAATCCTTCTGAAATCGTCTCTATTGTTGCAGAGCATATGTGCGTGGCATCCATGTCCTTTGTTTCCCTCCTAACAATGAGAGAGAGCTTTGTCCGTGCAGTTTCAATATCATTTGTTTCAAGGGCTCTCACTATCGGCTTAACATGATCTCCCATGGAGGTGATCGAAAATGTGGTCTTGAACGCTATCATCGCCACGATGAAATAGAGGAACTGGACAGAGGATACTATTTTCAAAACAATGTATAGCGGAACTGTGAAGACAAGGATGATTACGACAAGGAAAACAAACCCAGCAAGGACTTTGTTGCCAAGTTTCATGAACGACTTTTCAGTTCTTGAAGATAATTTCCCAACAAGTGCAACTGGGTGCAAATATTCCTTTGGTTCTCCAAATATCACATCGATGATCACTGCACCCATCAGTATTATGAGTTCAGCAAGAATGGTGGGAATGATCACTGACAGCCCTCCTTATTAATTTCTGGTTCAAAAGAAGTCAGTTTTGAAGAAAGTGAGTCGCTGGGCGCATCGTACTTATTGATATCGGTCTGTCTGGCGGTGCTCTTCATAAAAACAAAAAGTCTGTGATTCACACTTTCATTGCAAATTCCGTGGAGAGCATTCCACCTATCAACCTGTAAACGTAAATTTTCCAGGTTCCTGTCGCAATCAGGTCTGATCAACCCATCATTGAGGCCAAACCTCTTCATTTCCATATATCTGTTTGCTCCAAGCCATCAGCCGTCGAAATACCCATACGGGAAGTTCATTCACTTTTGGTCATTCATTCCCGCGAGTTTCTCTATCTCTCTAATATCCATGTTATCAATAAAAATATTGGTCATTCTCTCAATGTTTGAATCGAGTAGATCCTCGTAGGGAATCTTCAGGTCTATCGGCCCGATTAGATATCGTAAAAACTCCACGTTTTCAAGAATTCCATGAATGTTTGTACCCATAACTTTCCCATCCCGCGACATCGATCCCTCATCTCCCAGTTCTGTAAGAAGCAAAGGTTTCTCTCCGTTTCTGCTTATTATCCCGTAGTGAATCTCATAACCGTTTCGCACCTTTCCTTCTGGAATTATGTCCTGAGCAATTCTATAAGTTACTTCTCTGGTAGTCTTTTTCTCTTGGTAAATTACGTCTATATCCAGCAACCCCAGGCCATTCCTGGTGCCTCCTATCTGGACTCCATTGGGATCGGAAATTGTCTTTCCCAGCATCTGGTAACCTCCACATATCCCCAGAACCCTGGCTCCCCTTGCCAGGGCAGAAGATATTCTCGCCGCTATGCTGGAATCAATGACATAATCAAGATCATACCCGACAATTTTAGACCCGGGCAGTATTATCAGGCTTGATTCGTCTATTACCTCTGCATTACTTTCGTCAACGTAGGTAATGTTTCCGGTCATAATCAGAAGGTCAAGATCGCTGTAATTTTCCATGTACGGATACCTTATGACCGCAACCCTGGCTCTGGGTGATCTCAGGTTTGGGTAATCCAAGGAATCCTCCCCTGGTAGGTTTATATTTCCGATATATGGTATTACTCCCGCAGTTCTAATGCCTGTCAACCTTTCCAGCTTTTCTATGCCCGGATTCAGAAGAGAGAACTTTCCCCTCATCCTGTTTATAATGAATAGTTTCACAAGGTCCCGGTCCGGCATTAGACTGTATGTGCCATAAAGTGAAGCGAATACTCCTCCCCTATCAATATCTCCGATGATGATAACAGGAAATTTACCCTGTCTTGCAATGAAAGTGTTTCCGAGATCCCTGTCTTCCATATTTATCTCCGCAGCTGAACCGGCCCCCTCTGCAATGACCAGATCATAGTTCTCGAGAAGGTAGTTCAGTGATTTCAGTACGATGGTCCTTCCCTTACTTTTCATCCACCCATAGTATTCATCTATGGCCATCTTCCCAACAGGTCTACCTTCCGAGATTACCTGTGATCCGTCTCCCTGCGGCTTCAAAAGTATGGGATTCGTTTCCTTTTTTGGATAAATCCGTGCACCCAGTGCCTGTACCCATTGTGCCCTTGATATCTCTGAGCCGTCGCGCAGCGAAACTGAGTTCAACGACATGTTCACGGCTTTGAACGGCGTAACTTTCAACCCGCGATTGTTGAAGTGCCTGCATAGGGCAAGTACCATCGTCGTTTTTCCCGCACCTGATGATGTTCCAACAACCTGTATAAGTCTACCCGTCATGTCTAAATAACCTCACTGCATCCATAAATCTGTCAAGAAATTCTCTTCTCTTTACCGCAACCCTAATGTATGATTCATCAAAGGAACCAAAGCTTCCCAGGCACCTGATCATGATTCCATGTTTTGCGAGGAAACGACTGAGATCCTTGCACTCTACGCCAGAGGGTGTTTTGAAAGTGACGAAGTTGGCTGCTGGATCTCCGACAACCAGGTATCCAAGTTCATGCATATTCTTGATAAGATATTGTCTTTCCGCGTTCACCTTACCCGGCAGATCATCGATAAACGAGAGATCAACCTGCCTCAACACGCTCAGGTCAAATTGACCGATCCTCCATGGCCTGCCCTTGGATTCGAGGTCTTCTATGGATTCCCGGGAGGCCAGGACATAACCGATTCTGAGTCCCGGGAATGGCAACACTTTTGTCAGGGACCTGCCAAGGTATACTGAACTGTGACTGCCTATCATTTTTTGTGCCTCAGCCCGATCATAATGCAATACAAAATCTATAAACGCCTCATCAATGACGGTCGACGCACGTGCTTCATCTGCGATATTCAGCAAACTCTCTATTCGATCGAAGTCTGTAAAATTTCCAATTGGAGGCTCTGGTCTCGATATCACTATGGTGGAAAATCTGTAATTTCTCAGTATTTTTGGGTTGTTGTATACGATTCTTGCTGGAATGCGAACAGTATGAACGCCCAATGCGATCCCTGAGTTTTCTAATTCCCCGTAGGAAGGAGTCAGGACTATCGCAGTCCTGCCTGCTTGCCTATTCATATGCTGATATATGAAGTCGGTCAGTCCTGCGGTCAGGAAAACATTAGCCTTGCTGACAAGGCAGAGTTTTGACAACTTCTCTTTGAACACGGAAAGATCGACTTCCGGGTAATATCTAATAGAGGATGAAGCACTGGTGAAATCAATTTTTGGAAAATAAAAATCATTGGCGTTTGAACTGAGATCGATAATATCTTCAAAAGAGACTCCCGAACTTCTGGAAAAACTCCAGATATCTCCCCCATGCTTCACGCTCTCTTCCACTCTTTCCCTATCTTTCTTTGCTGACACCATCCCCTGCCCGAAGGCATGGAGGTTCCTGCTTCACAGAGTGGCAACTCGTAGACCTCCTTTGGAGAGTTCCGCCGCCGTAGCACTTTCCACAGGCGTAAATTCGGGAGTGCCCCTCCCTACATTTTTTCCGACCTTTATCAATCCCATATTGAGGATGTTGATTGCTGCATTCAGGTCTCGATCGATGGAGAGACCACAGACATTGCAGTGGTATATGCGGTCCGACAGTTTCAGATTGTGTTTGATATTGCCGCACTTTGAACACATCTTTGAAGAAGGATCAAACCTTCCTATTTCAATCAATTCGGCATTTCTCCATTCCATCTTGTATGTGATCATCTGCATGAACTGGTACCATCCCTGATCGGATACGCTCCTTGCAATGTGATGGTTTCTCTGCATGCCCTGTATGTTAAGGTCTTCAATCACCACTGTACCATAATGCTTGGCTATCGCTGTCGATACCTTGTGATTGAAGTCCGTTCTCGCATCCCTGATCTGCCGGTGTATTTTCCTTACCCTGACTATCTGTTTTCTCCTGTTGCTTGATCCCTTCTTCTTTCCTGATAACCTCTTCTGCTGTCTTTTTAGTGCTTTCTCTCTCCTCCTGTAGGCATTCAATGGCTCTATCTGCAGACCGTCAGACAGGGTTGCGAATGCCTTTATGCCCATGTCTATTCCTGTTGTACCATTGCCCTTCTGCATAATTTCATCGGCTTCATACTGTATTGATGCATAATACCGATCCGCGTCCCTTGTCACAACAATCTGCCTGATATCCTGTGGAATGGAAGACTTGTCCCTGTATTCTATCCCTTCCAGGAACTTCGGCATGACTAGCCTATTCTGTGTTGCTTTGAATCCAGATGGCACGATGAAATACTGCTTGTCTTTCCTTGACCGGAAATTCGGGTAATCGGTATTATGCCTGAAGAATGATTTGAATGCCTTATCAAGTTCAACAAGGGAGTGCTGGAGGCTCTGCGAATTGATCTCACCAAGCCATGTTATCCCCTTTTTGAGAACAGTCAGCATTTTCATGGTATCGAAACCGTTCAATCCTTTCTTCCCATCGCTCTTGTGTTCAGCATAGTATTTCGTACGCACCCCAAGGAAGTGATTCCATACAAACCGGCATGACCCAAAGTGCTTTTCCAGCAGAACCTTCTGTTGTTCGTTTGGATACAATCGCACTCTGAGGGTTTTAATCATTGTTTACACAATATGTCTATAAAATATAAGCTTTCGCAATTCATCTCCTGCCTGAAGGGATGGGGCTTTCTTGCTCATAGAATGTAAATAAATTTCATTTGTGACAAAAACACTTTACAAATTTGTCCACACCTGTTTCTGCCCCCAGAGTGCTAAAAGATGGCGATGTCTCCCATATCCTGAGATATGCCCTTAGGTGAATATGGTCGATGTCTATTACCCTGCATAATGCGCGTCAAGGTAATATGAGCAGTGACTCGAGAAGTTCATTGCTCGGAGGGTGGACAACGTCTCCGAATGGCTTGTTCACGTAATTCCTTGGGTTCTTTTCTCCAAGTATCTGAGTCCTGAAGAGATAGTTCTGTATCGAAGGAGTTTCATATCTGCCTAAGAGATCCATCAGTTTAGATGTTCTTTCAGCTATAGACAGAGAATCAGGAGAATTTTTTGCCAGGCGGAGTGTGTTGAGGCAGAAATTGGCTGAGGAGCAAACGCCTCCAGTCGCCCCCAACTTTAATGATTCGTAGAGGAGAGCATCCTTACCCTGATATATCTTAATTCCAGGTATTTTTATGAACTCCTTGAAGCGTTGCATATTGTTCCCGCTGTCCTTAAGTCCTGCAAGGTTGTCATGTCTTTCCCTGATCTTACCTATGGTTTCAGGAAGAATCTCGTTTCCGCTCAGTGAGGAATTGTTGTACGCGTAAACCTCATAGTCGCAGTTCCCGAGCACTTCGTCATAGAACCTGATTATGGAATCCTGTGAATACTTATGATAGAAGGGATTGATTGCCACTATTTTCTCATAACCAAGGTCAACCGCGGCTTTTGTCATGTGTATTGTCTCGTCCAGGCTGCTTCTCGTTACTCCAGCAAACAGATCTATTCCGTGACTCAGTTCCATTACCCACCTCAGGAATTCCCTGTGCTGATCAAACGAAAGGGAAGCAAATCCTCCAGTTGAGCTGGCTGCAAAGATCCCGTCAAATTTATTCTTTTCAGCATAGCTAATGAAGGCCAGCAATCCTTCCCTGTCTATCTGGTTATTCCTGAACGGAGTGATCATTGGTATTATCATTTCATGGTCCATTTTTTGACATGCCAAGCAGTGATTATAATCTATCCTTGGGTTTTTCTCGGAAGTTATCGAACCCTGTATGGTGGCAACCAAGGTATGCAGTGGCTATATCTTGGGAAAGTGTGCACGTATCAGCACATTGTTTGTAGAAAATTATATATCGTGTAGCAAGATTAA
>JAJYRT010000057.1 GCA_021793945.1 Thermoplasmata archaeon | reverse complement strand
AGGGAACATACTGTTGAAGACTATCTGGAACTCAGGGTAATTTCTTCCGCTGAAATCACGCCAGATGGATCCAGCCTCGTATTTGCAACATCCAGGACGTACAGGGAAAAGGGAAAGACCATTGAGGGATCCATTGTCATAAAGCACTTCGGGAATCAGGGACTCTCAAGGGAACTCTATGAGGCCGAAACAAGGAATTACGCCCCCGCTATAAGCCCGGATGGCAAGCGCATTGCCTATCTCCAGAAGAAGGATAAGGCAAACAGTCTTGTTATCTATAACATTGAAAATGACCAGGATGAAAGAATAATCCTCAGTACAGAGCCGAGCCAGATTTCCTGGCTGGATGACGGCAGCATTGCAATTCTTATGGCAGAAGCTGAAAAGCAAGAGATAAGGAGGGCCAAGGAGGAAGGGGATGACGGTTTCTATTTCGAAGAGGATGAGAAATATTCCTCGATCTACATCTACAGGCCGGGGCACGGATTCCAGAGGATCACAGACGGTGTACAGGTCTGGGAATTTTCCGTTTCTGGGAAATCAATTGTTTTCGTTGGATCGGATTCACCCTCGGAAAGCTCCTGGTATCATTCCAGCATCTATAAATTCAGGATAGGCGATAACAATTTTGAGAAGGTATACACCCCTGAGTGGAGAACCGTTGCCATGCCAAGGATATCCGCTGACAACAAAAAAATAGCTTTCCTTGAGTCTCTCTGGAGTGATCGAGGGGTGGTCTCCGGGGATATACTGGTCACGGACATCACGACCGGCAACACCTTGAACATAACGGAAAATCATGACAGGAGCTACTGCGACATGCACTGGTCTGGAGACGGAGTTCTTCACGCCCTCTGGACGAGGGATGGTTCTTCCGGGTTCGGCACATTCAATGGAAAATGGGAATACTCCTGGTCTTCCGCTGGAACTGTGTATTCTCCAGCGGCCCCGGAATTCTCGCTACACGGGAAAGACCAAGTTTTTGCCTATACCGATGCCGATACCCCCCTGGAAGTGTTCAGGCTTGAATCAGGTTCAATCAATAAACTCACATCTGTCAATGACCGGTTCAGGGAACTGAAAAAATACAGCACCGAAATCGTGAGATGGAAATCGACAGACGGGATGGAAATATATGGCGTACTGAAGGTGGAGAACAGGGGGAATCCGTTGATCGTAAACGTGCATGGTGGGCCAACCTCATTCTCGCCCGTTACCCTGATGGACAGGACTACCCCCTTCATAGGCAAAGGGTATTCAGTCTTTTACCCGAATTACAGGGGAAGCATTGGCAGAGGCAGGAAGTACGCGGAGGCGAATCGGGGAGACATGGGGGGAATGGATCTCCAGGACATCATTTCCGGAGTGGATTTCCTCAGGAAATCAGGCAAGGTGGAAACCGACGCCGTTTTCATAACCGGCGGGTCCTACGGAGGATTCATGACTTCATGGGCAATAACTCAGACAGATATGTTCAAGGCGGCTGTTGGATTGTTTGGAATCGCCGACTGGATTAGTTTCCATGGAGTCACAAATATCCCCGACTGGGATTCCATCCATTACGGGCAGAGCCCATACAGGAGGGATCTTTTTGAAAAGTTCTCCCCGATAAATTACGTGGAAAGGGTAAAAACTCCTGTGCTCCTGCAGCATGGTGTCGATGATCCCTGCGTCCCGGTGGGGCAGTATCACCAGTTCTACAGGGCTCTCAAGGACCTTGGAAAGACCGTCAGGCTTCTACTGTACCCCAGGGAGGGCCATGGTTTCCTGGAGAAGAAACACATACTGATGCAATTCAACGAAACGCTAAACTGGTATGAAAAATTCAGGAAGACATAAGTTATATGAATGGAAAGTCATTTTCCTTCGGGCCGTATTTTTCGAATTTGAATAAATTTATATTCCCAGATTTGGTATTCAACTTGCTCCCAGTTTTCCCGGGAATTGCGATGGTTGGTTGAATGAAGACTCTCATACTCAATGTGGACAGGGATAACGATTTCGGTGAAAAGGTAGGGGTTGAGGGGCCGATCATCGGGAGACAGGAGTGTTACAGGGCAGCATCCAAACTTATCATCCAGGATCCGGAGGATTCAGACGCCAATGCCCTATTTGGAGCCATAAAGCTTTATGATGAGCTTCACAACGAGGGAATGGATATTGAAATTGCACTTATAACAGGCGACGATGAAGTGGGCCGCAAGTCCGATGAGAAAATCGGCAGGCAGCTCGATGTATTGATGGCATACCCCCGGATATATTCCGACGTAGTCCTTGTTTCGGACGGGGCGGAGGACGATTACATAACTCCCCTGATCACGTCGAGAATCAAGATAAGGTACGTGAAACACATAATTGTCCGGCATAACCAGAACATTGAGTCTCTTTATTACTATATCGTCAAGGCCCTCAAGGACAAGAAGGTCGTGAGCAAGTTCCTGATACCTATAGGCCTGGTCCTGCTCACCTATGGACTCGCAACGCTTGCCTTCATTTTCTACTCCTCTATTGCCCTGAAGCAGATCAGCGTGAACCCCAACCAGGGGGCTATCACTCTGGTAACACTGGTTCTCGGATCGTATTTTGTGGAAAGAGGGTTCGAAATTGGGAGGAAGATCCGGTGGACCATCAGGTCGATGCAACAGTATGCAAACGACACGAGGGTCACGTTCATCACATATCTGGTGTCCGCACTGATAATACTGTCGGGGCTCGGATTCACGTATTCAGGCGTCAGGACACTCAACGCGCCCCTTCTGGATATACTGCTAATATTCCTGTCCGGCATGGTATGGTGGGTTTACGCCTCCACTTTTGTCAGGATTGTTGGCCTGGTTATACAGATGTATATCGGGCGGAAGGAGGGAATTGCCAGGATGTGGTCAACCGCGTTCTTCGTATTCGGGATGGCATTCATCTTTTACGGGGTGTTCAACTATGCCAGGTATGTGTTCTCGTTCATAGATTTTGACCAGGCAATACTGGACATAGGGATACTGGTAGTCGGAATCCTTTTCGCAATACTCGCCTCGCTGCTTCACAGGCACTTTTCATCCCTGGAGGCTGAAAACAAATCTGCCATTCAACCCGCAGTCGTGCCTGATGATCAGACAAGATAGGCGGCTGGAAACCAGTGGAGCGCACAGTATAAATGCCTGTAAGGCTGTAGCTATTGCCTTATGGGAAAAAATGGTGTTGATATAGATGAATTATTCTGAATGGCTTCCGTGGTACGAAGAAATCTGTACCCACTTTGGATTCAATCCACACGATGACTTCCTCTCCTCCCTTCTTCTCGACGATCTTGCCAAAATTAAGGGCAGTTCCTTTTCCTTCAGGCGTCAGTTTATCGGGAAGGATATCCAGGTTGTAGGCAATGGGCCTAACCTGCCGGCGACCCTTGAAAATGGCCGCCAGGGAACTTATTTTGTGGCAGACAGCGCACTGCCGGTTTACTACCGTATTCTCGGTACACCGGATGTCATAGTTACTGACCTGGACGGCGATGCCGTTCTCACCAGAAAATGCCAGGAGGAGGGATCAAGGCTCGTGATCCACGCACATGGAGACAACAGGGAAAAAGTCAGGAGGGTACTTCCGGATATAAACGAAGAGGTGCTCTGCACAACCCAGAACGCTCCCTTCGGCATGTTATATAATTTTGGAGGATTCACCGATGGAGATAGGGCTGCATACCTGGCAGATCAGGTCGGGGCGAGATCTATAATCCTTACTGGTTTCGATTTTCTGCATCCAACTGGCAAGCCCGGTGGTGATCCGATCATCAAGGCTGAAAAACTGAAGTATGCGGAGAGGCTGCTGGAAAATCTGGCCGTTAGCAGGGGAAAGCATTTAACCCGATCAGACTTCATTGAGATCTGATAATTTTCCCATCCTCAAAAACCAGCGGAAAGTTTACTGAATCAACCTTAAGCGAATACTCAATGTCCTCCCTGGCACCCATCATTCTTAGCCTCCTTGCCCCCTTGGATTTCTTTATTTTGGATAGGTATGAATTAATATCAACGGGCTCTTTCATGAGCCTTTCACGGAGGTATTCAGCAAAGTAGTGATCCTCGTCTGCCACACCATCCGGACGCCCGGATACCACTATTGAAACGTACGGTTCATTGGATAATGCATCTAAAGTGGCGGATAGGTTGATGAAGGATGCAATAAATATTCTACTGGAGTCCCTTATTTTGTCGAGAACCTTGGTTCCGTTTGTGCTCGTGAAAACTACAATCTTGTCCTTGAAATCCTCTTCCCACACTTCATAGGGAGAATTTCCATAGTCAAAACCTGGCATCCTTCTGCCCAGTCTCTCTCCGGCGAGAATGTATTCCGGATTGCTTTTCTTTATCAATCTTGCTTCCTTCACCGTCTTGGTTGGTATGATGTATTTAGCGCCGTTCTTTATCATGAGGGGCATTGTTGAAGTTGACCTGAAAATATCGACAAGGACTTTTGTGGATTGCGGAAAAGCATCGATCTTTCGTCCTTCGATTATGTCAACTTTCAAGAAATTATCCCTGTGGCTTATTGTGATTAGGTAAAATAATTCTTTCATTCCGGCATAGGTGTATGCGGATAAAGGAATTGTGTTATGTGGACACCGGCAGAAATGAATGCAGATCGTATTCAGCAGGAATCAATATCCTTCATCACTGTGCATTAACTTCGATGGCATCATGATCAATGCATTTTTTTCAGGAATGGAGATGGAGTACATATCAGGATCAGGCTGTTATTCCCCAGAAAGGAGCAGGATGGAGGTAGTATTTCCCGTTCCAGATACTCGTTCCATAGGGCGAAAATAGCCCGCTTATAGACTTATAATAATGGTAATACATTATGTGGCCCGGTATTTGGATAATACCAGGGTACGGGGAAGAAGTGGGGATCACCGGACACAGGGAAATGAACAGCAGGACAGTAGCCACCAGAACACTTGCGATCAGCTTTTGTCTCATCATTTATATACCCGAAGTTCATTAATAAACTCTTTGATTTTTCTCTGTGGAAGGTAGGATTGCCTAGGCAATAAGGCAGCCCGTACAGCTCGTGAAATCTGGATAAAGGTACTCTATTACAATTCAATGAGGGATAAGCTGGAAAATAGTGCAGTTACGAAAGATCGCTTCAGGAATTCTATGGCCATCACCGGGCGTTATTTTCTTTATGGAAGAATTGACATATGCTCGGAATTCTCCCGTTTTTCCGAGAGAATTAGTAAAATGGGACCACCTCCAATGCAACTTTAATTCGGAAATACCGTAAATTTCACGGTCCACAAGGTAGATGCGTGTGAAATTTATAACAGCAAATGAGGATCAGTTTAAATATTCAAAATCATTGAACTCATAATGCAGGAGATGACAAAAACCCAGAAGAAGCGGTTTTATCTCGGAATCTTCTTCTGCGTTCTTGGGATTGTTGTGCTGACTCTATCTTACCCAACCTACTATGATGTTCTGGCAGTACCTTTCGGCATCTGTATAACAGTGGGGTTTTATAATGCCCTCGTTGCAGTGCTTGACCCGCAGGAAAAAAAAAATAAAAAAATAAGAGAGCGTGATGTCGCCCTTTCTGGAAGAGGGCGATCATGCAGTTATTTTCTTGTCCAGCAGCACTCCGTTCCCCAAATACGTGAATCTCAAATGGCCAGATTGATAGAATGTCCTTGCACCTCCAAGATCGTAAACAGTGAAGTTTCCATGTGCTGTAACGATGGAACTTACTGGTATCCAGGATCCATTCAGGGGATCAAGAATATGATCTGAAGTGGTCAGGTTGCCAACCATTAACCATTCTGCCGTGCCGTTAGGGAGCAGGGCATATATCGGTTGATCATTCAGTCCGGAAACGTAAAGAAAGCCGTTGTCTATGTTCAGGATTGAATGAACTTCTGTGACGGTAATGCTGGTGATTCTATTCTCAAAGAAGCTGCCATCAAGAGGATTGTAAGACAGAACCCGATCGCCGACCCCGAGAGTTTGTACCGGCTCTGCTTTGTTGTTGGTAACTGATACGAGCGTTCCATTGAGAACGCAGCCCCCACCACCTCCACCGCTGCTTGTAGGGAAGGCATTGATTACGAGGCCAAAAATGGGTACCTGCATGCTGTTTGATCCTATCTGGTAGTAAACATTGCTTTCCATTATCTGCCCCGTTATTGTATATCCACTCGGGGCATTATAACCGACCTCGGAGTAGACGCTGCCATATGTAGAGGATCCGATAGTAATTGCACCAATGATGCCCGAGAGCACTGTGGCTGACAGTCCAAGTTCTACGGCATACGATGTACCGCCGGTGACTGCGCCAACTATTATAGAGCCGGCCGTTGCGGCAATGTCCAGCCAGGTTCCGTCGTTTATGCTTCCCTGGTAAACGCTAGAAGTAGTTATGTCAAACATCGTTCCGCCTCCATTCCCGACACTGTCTGGCAAAGCATAGGAATTGTAATTGTTATACTCCACCAAGGTGCTGTAGTAGGGCGGCTCACCCGTTGCAATCCCTAACTGTAAATTGCCTCCTGACGTTGCGATATTCACAATGGCTGACTGTGCCATATATTCGTTCATCGGAATTGCCATATCAGTGCTTGGATCAATATACCATAGTGAGTAAGTTGCCAGTTCTATCTGTCCGTTCAGATAGGTGTATGCAGAACTTCCCACAGAATACTGCTGATCTCCCAGTTGGTCAATGCCACTGCTTCCGGTGTATGTTGTTCCACCGCTGTTAGTGGAGAAAAGCTGGCCACCCGGTTGATATTCGACCTGATTTGAATTATAGGGGTTAAGTGAAACGCCGGTATCCGATAACTCGCTCTCCTGCATAATAGTTGTCAGGTCCCCATAACTGCTTCCCTGAAACGTAACCCATGCAAGTGGGATCTGCATGGTACCGGACTGTGGAATAAATGAACTGTTGTCCTGATACCAATAATAGCTGCTTAAGCCCCCGGCCGGGATAATGCTTGGGAGATTCTGTCCGACATTCGGAATGAATTTGCCACCATTTATCGATCCCGTGTTCTGGTCGTACCTGAAGTAGAAGGATGATGGCTTACTGTTGACAGAATTGTTCTGTACAAGCACGTCCCCCTGCGTTTCATTGAGAGTTACCCGTTCAAATGCAGAATTACCATGTAATATCTGATAAGAGTTTATGGAAACACTGGCTTCCCTGAAGTATATACTTCCGGAGTCATTGTAAGTTATGAATACAAGGAGAGAAGAACCCATGTTGAGGCCAGACGATCGATCAAAGGAGGCCCATTCATTCGATACACTCATCGCCAATGTCATGTTACTTATGGATGCCAACCCCATCGAGTTTGTTTTCTCTATGCTCACCGTCCTCATGAAGCTCCCGTTCGTGGGAGGGGATATCATCATTCCCTGCACAGCTGCACCTTGAATAGGGTTTCCGCTCTGATTAACTATTTGAATAACTATTTGCTGTGGACCGTGAATTCCCTCGGCAATTACAATGGTTGCCGAACTCAGCACTACAGAGGCTATAACAATAAGCGCTAGTATTCCTTTGCGCACTTGATTATCACCTCTTACAAATATCATATAATATATTAATACCATTTGATCACGGCTATGCCGGAAATTGACTGTTGGCTGTCCTTAAATACTGTTGTTGGGTAATTGCTTAAAACATGTCTTCCCAGTGAGAATATTCCTCGTGAAAATACTTTGTGTACTACGCGTGAGGTGTACAAAAAATGAGCGAAAAGTTAGGTATACTACCGAATATTTCGCGAAAGTGCCCCACCGCTCTTTTGCTGCCATGGCAGAAATCACAAAGTTAAAAAACCGATTGGCTATAAGCCGTGGCATATAGAGGATAATTTATGGCACAATCAGTTAGTACAATGGTAGAGGGTGGAAAGGCAACAACAGGGCCGCCGCTTGGCCCGGCACTCGGTCCGCTTGGTTTAAACCTGGGCCAGATAATTAAGGAGATCAACGACAGGACAAAGGCATTTGCAGGTATGCAGGTACCGGTAACCATAACGGTTACGGATCCGGCCACGAAGAAATATGAGATATCAGTGGGAATACCACCGACTTCGGCACTGATAAAGAAGGAAATGGGCATCGAGAAGGGAGCTTCAAAGAAGAAAGAAGCTGTCGGTGGAAATGCAACCATGGCACAGATAATAAACGTTGCAAAAGCCAAAATGGACGGCATGCTTGCAAACAGCCTGAAGGCAGCAGTGATGGAAGTTCTCGGAACCTGTGTCTCCCTCGGCGTGAACGTTGAAGGCAAGGATCCAAAGGAAATCCAAAGGCTTATTAGTAAAGGAGAAATTGCGATAAATCCGTAGGAGAGTTTATCTCGTTTAACTACGGCTGGTGATTTTATTGCCTGCGAATAATCTGTCTAAAATAATAGAGGAAGCCGTTAAATCGGCCAAGGAACGTAAGTTCAAGGAAAGCATAGAACTCGCCATCAACATGCGCGAGGTGGATCTCTCAGATCCGAAGAACAGGGTTAATGAGGAGATAGCACTTCCAAAGGGCAGGGGACGGGAGATCAAGATTGCCGTCTTTGGTTCCGAGGAAATGAAGGTCAAGGCGAGGAATTCTGCTGATTATGTATTTGGTGCAGAGGATATATCTAAGTTCCAGGAAAACAAGAAGGACTTCAAGAAGATAGTCAACAATGTAGATTATTTTGTTGCCGAATCAAACCTGATGGCAGGCATAGGTAAGTCTCTCGGACAGGTTCTCGGTCCCAGGGGAAAGATACCAAGGCCTATACCTCCAGGGCAGGATCCGACTCAAATCATAACGACCCTGAAACGAACCGTAAGGGCAAGAAGCAAGGACAAGAAGACTTTTCATGTACCTGTCGGGACAAAGGATATGCCCGCGTCTGACGTAGCAGAAAACATAACTGCAGTAATGAAGAGAATAACGGGAAAACTCGAGAAGGGAATGAACAACATAGACTCTTTGTACGTCAAGACGACAATGGGAAAAGCAATAAGGATACAGTCAGGTGATATACAATGAGACATCCAGCTTCATGGAAAGTTGATCTGGTTAAATCAGTGGCTGACGAGATCGAAGCCAGTGAAGTAAGCGCCATAGCCAGCATAAAGGGCATTAGAAATAATCAACTGCAGAAAATTAGGAGTGACCTGTCAGGCCATATGAAACTGAAGGTCATCAGGAAAAGATTGCTAATCAAGGCACTGGAAAGTTCAAAGGACAAGAAGATCCACGATTTTAAGCAGTATGCAAAGGGGCAGATTGCCATAATTACCACCGATCTTGAGCCGGCCAAGCTCTACAGCAGGCTTGAGAAGACGAAGCAGAAAGCCGCAGCCCGTGGTGGTGAAATAGCTCCTGATGACATTATTATCGAAGCAAAGGAAACATCATTTCCACCGGGGCCAATGATAAGCGAATTTCAGAAGGCCGGCTTAACGACAGCCATAGAGAAAGGAAAAATTGTGATAAAGAAGGAATCGCTGTTTGTAAAGAAAGGGGAAGTTATTTCCAAGGATAAAGCCAAGCTCATGGAGAAGCTTGAGATAAAGCCGATTACAGTTGGTCTGGAGATTGAAGGGGCGTACAGCCACGGTCTCATATACAGCAAGGATGTTCTTTCCATAACCGAGGAAGTCATATTAGCTGAAATCGTGAAAGGCTTCAGTGCAGCGAAGGCAATCGCACTTGGCACCCAGTATCTTGTTCCCGAGATCATACCGGATCTGCTGGTCAAGGCTGCCATCAATGCTGAACAGCTTGCCCTGGATGCGGGATTCGTGTCTGAGGGAAACGTAGAATTATTTATACTGAAAGCAATTAAGGAAGCCAACGCAATAAACCAGACTCTAGAGGGCGAGGAAGAGCCAAAGGAAAGCAAGAAGGAAGACAAGAAGGATGAAAAAGCCCAGGAAGACGCAAGCGAAAACGTGTCTGCTGGATTGGAATCCCTCTTTGGATGAGGTGTAGTAAATATGGAATATATATATGGAGCGCTCCTGCTGCATTCAGCAGGACAGGAAATAGACGAGGAAAAACTAAAGAAAGTGCTTAGCGGGGCAGGTGTCAAACCTGACGAGACAAGACTCAAGTCACTTGTGTCAAGCCTCAAGGAGATCAAGATTGAAGAGGTCCTTAAGAATGCCGCAAACGTTTCTGTTGCGGCACCTGTAGCCAGTGCAGCAAAACCGGCTGAAAAGAAAGAGGAGAAGAAGAAAGAGGAAAAGAAAGAGGAGAAGAGCGAAGCTGCAGAAGAAGATGCAATGGCTGGACTCAGCTCACTATTCGGATGAGTTTAAGAACATGAATTTTTCTGAATATGTCTGGGGAGTGATTAAATACATTTTCCCCGCAATTTTATTTATTATTTCTGTGGCCGTGACGCCAAATTTTATTCTTATGATGATATCACTGATATGGCTGTTTTCTTCCATAATTGTTTATGCCCTGTCACTGGAACCTGAAAATAAACCACGGTATTAGGCATTTTACCTAAGAGGGCTGTCCTTAAATTAACAGCTAGGTGAAACGTGGTTGAGAAAAGCAGAGACTATTGTATTTAACGACTTGAACTACACAACTTCCGTTCAAATATGGACAGGACGCCTGTCAATTTCAGCCGTTCTCAAAACC
>JAJYRT010000056.1 GCA_021793945.1 Thermoplasmata archaeon | reverse complement strand
CTTCACTGCCATGTGTTATAATCTCATGAGGGCAAGATTTCTTGACAGGATAGCGTAAGCCATCGAAATTTAGATAAAATACAGGGAAAAACATGGTGAAATTCACCGTGTTTCCATATATTTCAGGAATGATTGGCTGATTTTACAATGTTCAGGAAAGGCATTGGGCTATATCGAGTGGTTTTGGGAAATCCTCCCTTGTATGTGCTTCTCAGCCTTGTAATCTCAAAAACCTTTCCTACTGCATCCTTGTAAACTGATCCTGCATACCTTGCGCCGATGAGGAATAATGCCACAAAGGTTGCAACGTCGCCAAAGCTTGCATAAAGGGCACTGTAAGGCAACCCTCTTGGTGTACTCATCCCGCTATTGCCTGCATCTCCCTGCGCAGTTGAAGCGATGTACATAACCAATGCAAAGGACACTACCAGGGCAACTAATCCCAAAGCTATGATGATCCTGCTGAGGGTGCCTTTTTCCATAAAGGCTACAAGCACAGGGGTTACACAATTCTTTTTGCGGTTTCAAGATTACGGATTCAGTATGCTTATACAGGATCCAGATTGCGTATGTCCATGAATTTATTACGTCCGTTTACGCGTACAACAAAATTTCTTAACTCCATGGACTACTGATCAGCAATGGTTAAGATCCAGTCATACTCCTGGAACAGGAAACAGGTGAAAGGGGAATCCCTTGATCAGTTCCCTGAAAAGGGACAGCTTGCCGGAGGTAACCTCTGGATCGATGTATCGGAATACACAAAGGAAGACATTGACAGGGCTTCAGGCATTCTTTCCCTGGATCCGCTCACTGCCGAAGACATCCTCGAAGGTGGACAGAGAGTAAAAGTGGACGAATACAGCGATTACGTCTACCTGGTCTCGAAGGGCGTGTCAAGCGCACAAGAATCTGGCCTTGAATTTACAATGGACGAGATTTCAATCGTGATCAGGGAGAATCTCCTTGTAACATTTCACGAGAAGCCGTCCATGATAATTGAAAATGTCTCCCGGGCAGTTCTTAACGCAACCCAGGAGCCGGGTAAGGACAACTATTTCAGCACTGTAATCCTGCACCTGATTTACGATTTCTCCGTGGACTCTTTCTACGAGATTGCCTCAAGCGTGGATTCCTGGCTGCTCTCCACTGGCGGGGACATACTTGACATAGACAGCATGAAGGCGAGCGACCTGGCAGAAATGAAGAACCTTATGCGTTACATATCAAGGGCGAGGAGAAGACTCAATGACCTGAGGATTGTCATGACACAGTTCAGGGACGTGACCTCAATGCTTCAGCATGGATCGGTCAAATTCGTGACAGCATCGATTGGGCCGCAGTTCAGGGATATTTATGATCACACGTTCCAGCTCATAGAAACACTGGATTCATACATGCTCAGGACAAGCGATCTCAGGGATCTCTACTTCACCCTTAGGGCAGCTTTCACGGACAACATCCTGAAATTTCTCACAATAGTTGCAACCATATTCCTTCCCCTGACATTCCTCACAGGTTTCTACGGCATGAACTTCACCTCAGGTTTCTACCAGCCAGGTTCCTCCAGCATCTATGGCTTTTACGGAATGGTGGCAGTAATGATGGGAATTGGGGCATTCCTTGCGGCGTACTTCAGGAAGAAGGGCTGGCTTTAACTGTTACAGCTAAGGAGATCGCCGATGTTGCAGGGAAGGATCAGTTTGATTCTCTGCCTCGAACCTGCTGATTGTCGGTGTCCCTGTCGTAGGGATAGGTGACGAAAATCGTGCTAGCATCATCCAGTTCTCTCATCTGCTGATCGGAAAGCTTCCAGCCGGTTGACCCAAGATCCTCGGAAAGCTGTTCCCCGCTGGAAACCCCTATGATGGGTGCTGTAACGGCCGGGTTTCTCAGCAGCCAGTTAAGTGCAATCTGTGATGGAGTTTTTCCAATGCTACCGGACATAGACTTCAGCAAATCAACCACCCTCCATACATATTCGCCTTCATCATTCCATGGCCACCTCATTCCCCTTTCGAATCTTCTCCTCAACCTGCTCCCTTCCGGCGGTTCTCCCATTTCCCGGGTATATCTGCCTGAGAGTATCCCTGCTTTGAGGGGGCTCCATGGCAATATCCCGATTCTCTCCCTGCGGCAGTAGGGAACGAGTTCGTACTCCGTGGCCCGTGTTAGCAGGTTATACTGCGGCTGAAGGGATATGAATTCCTCAAGATCGTGGTGCCTGCTGTACTCAATGAACGAGGCAAGCTGCCATGCCCTGAAATTGCTTGCTCCTATGTAGCGAACCTTCCCGCTCCTCACGAGATCATTGAGGGTTCTCAGCGTCTCTTCCACAGGAGTCAGTGGGTCCCATGCATGCACCTGCAGAAGGTCAATGTAGTCCGTCTGCAACCTTTCCAGGCTCTCATTCACGGAACTGATAATGTGCTTCCTTGAGAGCCCCACTGCATTCTGGTGTTCAGCAGTCCTGAACCTGACCTTCGTTGCCACGACAACCTCTTCGCGTTCCCTCCCCTTCAGCCATGATCCGACAATCTCTTCCGACTTTCCTCCATTGTATACATTGGCAGTGTCTAGAAAGTTTCCCCCATTCCCGGTAAATGCATCAAGTATCTCATGAGCATGAGCCTCATCCACCTTCCAGCCAAAGGTCAAGGTGCCGAGGCAGAGTTCGCTCACCTTGACTCCGCTCCGGCCGAGAAGCCTGTATTCCATGGCCCTTCAGTCTTGGACAAATTAAAAGTTTAACTCGACCGGTCTCTCACGATCCTGAGAGACCCCGGAACAACCTCGATTGTTACGGGAGACTCCCCGAGGTATTCTCCATCAGCCTCTACAGGTGACGGATCACCGGTTATGATCAACTTCCTGGCGCTGAAATTCCTGACCTCCTTCATACTGACATATTTTCCGGACTTCATCTTGCCAAAGCTCAGGAATAGCCTGAACCTGGAGATCTTCCTGACAATATGCACATCCATGAGTCCATCGTCAGGCAGGGAGTCCGGAGAAGCAAGCATTCCTCCCCCGAAGTACCTTGCGTTTGCCACAACCGTCTCGACAGTATCCACGTTCCCGGTGAACCCGTCAGACTCGAAATCCAGTCTGTATGACTTAAGGCGGGGGAGTTCTCTCATAACAGAGGAACTGAAGGCTCTCTTTCCCCTCTTTTCCATGGAATTCACCCTCTGCATGACGGAAGCTCCAAAGCCAATCTCAAGGATGTTGGCAAAGTAAACACTCCTGCCGTCAAGCGTTACTCTTACGGAATCCATCTTTTCGTACCTCCCTTCCCTGATTGCAGAGGCCGCAGACTGAACAGTCAGAATCCCTGTGGTCTTGACCAAATCAGATCCGGTTCCGCCTGGGAACGGAACCAGGATCTTGTCTGTTCCCGATATCCCGTTCACTATCTCATTGATGGTGCCGTCACCGCCAAGGGAGACGATCCAGGAGCCCGATGGCAGTGAACGTGACAGTTCAGCCGCATGGCCGGGCATTTCAGTTACGGATACAGAAGGATCAAACTCGGAAAGCCCTTCCGCCAGGGACTTCAGGATCGACGGATCATACGCGCCTGAATGGGGATTGGCAATGATCGCAACTTCAGGAATTGACAACGACCTCCGATGGATAGAGAAAACAAATCATAGGTTACCACGCGATCTCGAGTATCTGATAACCACCATCGCGATCACGGCGAGCATCGCAAAAGCCAGCAGTATGAACACGCCTTCATAGCTCGGGAAACTATCGTTGCGGCTCAGAAACGCAATGCTGATGAACCTGTCCGAATCGTTGATGGTGATGTTTCCGGATGTTACATTTGAAATGTAGCTGCTATCACTCCTTACCGTGAAGTGAAACGTGCCGGAACTTACATTGAAAGCTATGACGCTACCCGTCTCATTCAGTGTTAGGTTCCCGACCTCCACTTCCCATGCTGTATCCTTAGGCAACCCGGTTTCGTGGAACACCAGGTAATGAACACTGACCCCGTTGAAGAGATCCAGTATCTGGCGCATTAGGTTGTTAGCATCAATGGCGCCCCAGCCGGTCACCAGATCATAGCCGAAAAGGGCCCTGTAGACGTAGTTTCTGCCTGATGTTATGTCATAGAAGGGGAACATGGGGGGAGAAACAGTTCCGTTAGACGTTCCAGAAAGGGTGTGTGATGCATTGTTCTCCATCCCTCCAAGCCTGTAAAGCATCGGGTCCAGGAAGCCGAGTGCCTGCCTGTGTTCAGCAGCAAGATGAGCATTCATTGTTGCCACCATTCCCGCGATTACCGGACATGCAACACTTGTGCCGGACGCAGCATAGAAGTATGGAACGGCATAGTAAGGAATTCCTTTGACGGTGATGAATACAATGACATTGTTTGCCACTGCAGAGACGTCAGGCGTCGCTCTTCCTGTTCCATTTATGATCCCGTTTGCCTCAGAGTTTTTCTGCCATGAAGGTTCCCTGAATACTGTGCTTATTCCTCCGGTACTCCCTTCACTTGAGGTTCCAGCTTTCATGTACCAGGCAGACTGGTTCTCTATTGCAAGATCCTTCATGAGTTTTACAGAGGTTCCCCCCACAGCAGTCACGCCAAACGAGTTATACGCCATGGACGACGGGAATTCAGCGTATCCTGGCCCACCGAGGTACTTCTTGCTATTTGTGTTGTCTCCTGAATCACCGGATGATGCAAGTACCGTGATGCCCCTGGCCTGTGACTCCTGCAGGTACGTCATCCACGTTGTATCATTCTGGTCATTGGATCCCCATGAATTGGATATCACCGATACATTGTTCAGCCCTGGCGTGTGAGCGGGATTCAGTATGTATGCAAAGTTGGCGTCAAGCTGTGACATGCTGTTCGCATTCGCATACACATTGTATATGCTTGATCCGGGTGCAGTGCTCCCCATCATCTCCAGGTCAAGCGTATTCTCGAACACTGCGCCGGACGAGTCATACTGCGCGGAGGATCCAGGCGCAGGAGCACCGTTGAGCGGTACACCGTATACCTTTGCATGCGGTTGTCCGGACGGGATCGAGGCATTGTAGTATTCATACACGTCCTGCGGGTAGAACGGTGCTGTGTACGTACCTGTGGTCTTGTTGTATCCGGACCACAGTATGGTGGCTTCAACAGCATTCTTCGGGATTGTCATGTTGAGCAGTTTCTGCTCATTGTAGGCAACCTGCATGTCAGCACCGTAGATGTACTGCACTCCATTGACGTTTATGGGCGTCCCGTATCCTGATGCCGTCTTCGCGCCGGGCGATCCTGCCATGACTGCATGGCCTGATCCAATCAGTGATGCAGATCCACGATCGGTGAGTCCCGTGATCCCGATGGTGTATGTGTTCATCCACTCAGGCACCTCGGGTGCACTGGTCGGGCCATACAGGCCGCCTGATCTCACCACGCTCACATTCAGGGTATTCTCCACAAGCTGTGCAGATCCGGTCATGTATATGGAGACCCTGTCTCCATATGCCGTGATGTCACTGAAGCCATGGGAGGCGAAGTATTCCACTGCACGCGAATAGAAGGATGCACGAGGGGAGAATTCATGTATGAATTCACCCCTCGTCAGGTAATGGCCATACTGGGGGCTGGAAGGATCTGAAAGGTTCCCCAGAAAAGAAACAAGCCTGGTGTAGTTGCTGTACCTGAACGTGATCATGAAGCTGAGATCAGACAGGTACGGGGAACCGGATGAAGGCATCAGTGTGCCTTCATAATGGGAAGGGGCGAGGTAACCTGCTGCATAATTTATCGAGGCATATCCGGCAGCATTCCCATGGTGGCCCGGATTTCCGCCACCATTATTGGGGGAAGCAACGCTCCCCTCAATCAAAAGAAATCCTGGCAGCACCAGAATGGCGCATGAAACGATCGCAGCAAATTTCACGGGAATGGATGCGCTCACAATGCCTCAAGAGAATTCAGCGTATAAACATGCACCACGCCTGCTATTCACTATCTCCTGCCCCTGGAGAGAATGAGGGTGCCAACGACCACAGCGGCGACAATCACCGCAAAGATCACGTAAACGTAAAGGTCACCAGATTCGAGGGCAGAATGAGAGCCCAATCCGCTGAAGCTGATCTGCTGAGTAACATTTGAACTGCTGACGGTAACGTTCCCGGATGAAGGGGATGCAGAGTAGGACCCTGTTACTGCAGCTGCGACACTGAAACTGTAAACACCGTTGCTCACGTTGAAAAATATGTGTGAGGAATTGCTGCTTGCGTATGTCCCGCCAAGCTCCACCGCCCAGTAAGTGCCGGATGGAAGCCCGCTCTCCGTGAACTTCACGGAATAAAACAGCGAGAATACGATATTGATCGTGGTTTTCGACGTGTGTACGGATACTATGCCACTTGGCCGGCTTGCCTGGTATCCCGACGCGGCAGTCACCGTATATGAGTAATTGCCAGTGGGTTCAAAGAAGCTTATGGTGCTGGTAGAGGAACTGTTGGACTTGCCATTGAGCACCACGCTCCATGTGAGGCCTGCTTTCAGCCCAGTCTCGACGAAGGATACCTCATACGCGTAGGTGTAGAAAGTCACGAGGGTGGAGGTGCTGGACCCATTAACCGTAAGCGTGCCGCTGTTTGCCTTCAGCGACTGGTTCGAACTGGAAACTGCATAAGTGTAGGTGCCGTTCACCAGGGATAATGTTACGTGGTTTCCGGCAGACGCATTCGATGCGCTCCCTCTGATGGAGACTGTCCAGTTCCCTGAAACGAGCCCTGTTTCACTGAAAACAGCGCTGTATGTGTGGGTGGAATAGGTTACCTGGCGTATCACGTTTGCTCCACTAACTGTGAAATTGCCGGTTGGGGGGGAGGGGCCATAGGCGCCGACAACAGAAACCAGGTATGTGTATGTTCCGTTGGTGACGTTAATGTAGACAGAGCCCGTAATGGATGATGAACTCACACCGTTGGTAAGGTTGACATACCATTTCCTTCCGGAAGGAAGCCCTGATTCCGTGAATGTAACCTGGTATTTCTTCACGGACTCGTACGTGGTCATGTTGTAGGCATTTATCGACCCAAGCCCCGTCACGAGGTCATAGCCGACCAGCGCATTGTAAACATGGTTTCTTCCTGAAACAATGTCCTGGAATGGCGGAACCGTAAGCGTAGAAGTGTTGTACTGCTCATTGGCCAGCCTGTACAATCTCGGGTTGAGGAACCCCAGTGCCGGCATTCCATGGGCTATCAGGTACTGATCGATTGCTGCAATCATGCCTCCGACAAGCGGTGATGCAACGCTCGTTCCCCATGCGTAATAGAAATAGGGGTTCGCATAGTATGATTTTCCGTTTTTCGTGATATATACGAGAGTGTTGTTGGCAAGTGCAGCAATGTCAGGGGTAGCTCTCCCTGCTCCATGGATTACGGTGTTCGCCTGGGTAGTCTTCTGCCAGTCCGGTTCTGCAAACACCGAGCTTATGCCGCCGGTACTTCCGGCCGGTCCTCCGTTCGTGGTGTCGATCGCAGAAATGTACCATGCAATCTGGCTGCTCATCTTGAGGGTTTGCTTCAGTGTTACTGTAGTCCCCCCCACAGCAGTCACGCCAAACGAGTTATACGCCATGGACGACGGGAATTCAGCGTATCCTGGCCCACCGAGGTACTTCTTGCTATTTGTGTTGTCTCCTGAATCACCGGATGATGCAAGTACCGTGATGCCCCTGGCCTGTGACTCCTGCAGGTACGTCATCCACGTTGTATCATTCTGGTCATTGGATCCCCATGAATTGGATATCACCGATACATTGTTCAGCCCTGGCGTGTGAGCGGGATTCAGTATGTATGCAAAGTTGGCGTCAAGCTGTGACATGCTGTTCGCATTCGCATACACATTGTATATGCTTGATCCGGGTGCAGTGCTCCCCATCATCTCCAGGTCAAGCGTATTCTCGAACACTGCGCCGGACGAGTCATACTGCGCGGAGGATCCAGGCGCAGGAGCACCGTTGAGCGGTACACCGTATACCTTTGCATGCGGTTGTCCGGACGGGATCGAGGCATTGTAGTATTCATACACGTCCTGCGGGTAGAACGGTGCTGTGTACGTACCTGTGGTCTTGTTGTATCCGGACCACAGTATGGTGGCTTCAACAGCATTCTTCGGGATTGTCATGTTGAGCAGTTTCTGCTCATTGTAGGCAACCTGCATGTCAGCACCGTAGATGTACTGCACTCCATTGACGTTTATGGGCGTCCCGTATCCTGATGCCGTCTTCGCGCCGGGCGATCCTGCCATGACTGCATGGCCTGATCCAATCAGTGATGCAGATCCACGATCGGTGAGTCCCGTGATCCCGATGGTGTATGTGTTCATCCACTCAGGCACCTCGGGTGCACTGGTCGGGCCATACAGGCCGCCTGATCTCACCACGCTCACATTCAGGGTATTCTCCACAAGCTGTGCAGATCCGGTCATGTATATGGAGACCCTGTCTCCATATGCCGTGATGTCACTGAAGCCATGGGAGGCGAAGTATTCCACTGCACGCGAATAGAAGGATGCACGAGGGGAGAATTCATGTATGAATTCACCCCTCGTCAGGTAATGGCCATACTGGGGGCTGGAAGGATCTGAAAGGTTCCCCAGAAAAGAAACAAGCCTGGTGTAGTTGCTGTACCTGAACGTGATCATGAAGCTGAGATCAGACAGGTACGGGGAACCGGATGAAGGCATCAGTGTGCCTTCATAATGGGAAGGGGTTAGGTGATTTAACTGTGAATAGCTGTGGGCATTTGCCATTGAAGATGCAGAATAAACATCTGCTGAATGAGAAGATTCTCCAGGAGAAGAAAGCAAGACGTATCCTCCTGATACAATCATTATGGCGCATAGGATGATTGCAGGTATCGCGGCACTACCAAGGTGTTCTTTTCCTGCTGAACAACTTTCAGGCGAGAAAACAGTTCCGACCCGATGCAAGGAGCACATAAGCAATCATGCATGCACTGGTGTCTTTATAATTATATCTTATGATAGAAACGATGAGCCGTGTATCCGGCTCCGGCTGGCATGGCAGAGATAAATTACGGTTCAAGACAAGATAATTGTGATTGGTCACATGATTCGAAACATTGATACTTATTGTACGATTATTCTCGCGATTATGGAGTACCCGCTTCCCAACGATGCCAGGGATGTCATAAACGAGGCATTCCCTTCGATAGGTGCAAAGGTATGCACACAGCTCGGGGAAGGATGGGGGTCTTATGTGTTTGACGTTGATGGTGCATTCATCTTCAAGTTTCCCAGGAACGATTCTGTCTTTAAGGGAATGACTGTTGAGAAGAACCTGCTCTTTGAACTTAAGCAGTTTCTTTCCGTATCTCTTCCATTTCACGAATATGTGAGCAATGGGGGAAAAAACCCATTCATGGGTTACAGGAAGCTCCCCGGAGTGAATATCACAGAACTTCCTCTGAACGAGGGTCACGCAATCTCCATATCAAAGGTTCTTGCCAGGATTTACGGGGAGATGAGGGCATTCCCGGTGGAAATTGCATCTGAGAGAGGGGTTTCAGTACGAGAGGGGAAGGACTGGAAGAATACAATAGAGAGACTTTTCGATGAGATAAGAATGCACGCCTTTCCTTCCCTTGGGAAGAAGGAAATGAGGGCTGTTCAGGAGCTCTTTGACAACTTCCTGAAGGATTCGCTGAACTTTGAATTCGACGCAAGGTTGATACACGGAGATCTCACCACGGATCATGTCCTGTTCAACTTCGGCTTTTCCGATATACTTGGAATTGTGGGCTGGGATGATGCCCTGATCGCTGATCCTGCAATGGATTTTGCATGGCTTCATGACGTACTGCCTGAGAATCTGCTGCTCAGGACAATCATTGATTCAGGCTATAAGGAACCATCCGGCATGCTGAAGAGGAGCCAGTTTTATCACCAGATTGTACCGCTGAGGGAGATAGTCCATCACAACAAGGAGGGAAACCGTAAAGCTGCCAAAGCATCCATCAAGCGGTTTTCATCCTTGTTGTGAGAGATGATGAGCTACTGTGGGTACTTGCAGTGTGGACAGTATGTGCTCCTATAGGGAATAGGCATACTGCACGACTTGCAGACAGTCTCAGCCGGTTGAGGTGAACTCCGCGAATCTGCATTTCGCTGCCTGGCATAACTGAATCCCTCGCCATGCCAGGTCATTGCCATGATTCCGGAAATCAGAGTGGCGATAAAGCCAACCATGAAGCCTCCGAAGGCAAAGAAAGTGAAGAAGGACAGTATGAACAGCATGACACCATAGGTGGAATGATTTTCCGGTTTCTGCTTCAGCAGTGACGCAAGATAAACTATCATTATGCCAACGATCAACCCAGGAATGAAGAAAATGGATCCAATTTGGAAAAAAATGGGGGAAGCGAAACCAGCAAAGGCGATAAAGAAGAACGATTCCACGGCCGCCCCAATGATTGTGGACGCTCCTCCTGCAATGGCAAGCAGGTGTGCGGTTTCGGGATATGATGCATGATTATCTGTTTCTCCCATTGCACCAAACCAAAGGCTTATGTCAAAATAAATTGTTTGCTTATTTGATCTCTTGGATTGATTGAAGTAGAAGGCGATGAAAATCAATATCGTACGCTCCCATTTTACATCCGTGTCGCATAACTGCCCATAAGTTCTGGCGCTCTCACCCATCGTGTCGTAATGGAGTACTTCATGACCTGAACAGCGACGAGGTTTACCTATTACGCTGAAAGCTTCTGATTTTTCTCGTCGAACAGCTTCCCATAGCCGATCTTCTTCAGTGCTTCCGATGCCTCCTTCCTGATATTGAGGTAC
>JAJYRT010000055.1 GCA_021793945.1 Thermoplasmata archaeon | reverse complement strand
AAATTTGAGAGGGCGGGTGGAACCGCATTCAATCTTGTCAATCTTCCAGATTACTCATTGCCTCCCGGCGAATATTATAATTCAATATTTGCGGAAACCATAAGACTAGCTGATATTGTTATGAAAGAATCTTCAATTTTTTCCCTGGTAACGATAGGACCTTATCCGCTTGACTATTTCTACTTTGAAAAGGCAGGCATGGATCCGGTTGAGGAAATGACGAGGGGGATAGACCTTGCATCAAAGCTTATCCAGAGAGGGATGGCGAATGCAATTGGAGAAATTGGCAGGCCACATTTTCCTGTGCCTGATAGCGTTGTTAGTGATTGCAACAGCATGATCAGATATGCAATGGAAAAAGCAAAGGATGTCAACTGTGCAGTGGTCCTTCACACAGAAGATCTTGATAAGAACTCCCTCAGTCAGCTAGAAGAAATGGCATTCAGCACGGGGATGGACAGCCACCGTCTTGTCAAGCATCACGAAAAGCCGGAGAACCTTGCGTGGAATTCTGGAGTTACAGCTTCCATACTGGCAAGCAGAAGGAATGTACACGAGGCTTTGAAGATAGGCAAATCCTTTATGCTTGAAACAGACTACGTTGACGACCGCAGTAAGCCGGACAAGGTGATTCCTTCAGATTCTGTGCCGAAAAGGGCGATGATGATAAAGGCAGAAAATGAGAACTGGGAAGAGATTTTTTACAACATTTTCACCAATTTGCCCTCAAGGGTTTACGGTACGGACAAGCTGACCTGATCGATTAATGCTATATGCAAGGAACATATTGTTTTAGGCAGAAGCTTTTTTGATTATCACCTAACATATTTATAAATCCCTATTATGGTCATGTATGTCCCTTACCCAAGCACAGGTTGATAAATTCACGGAGGAATTGAAATCTATGCTTAGGGTCGAGACAAAATCGAGGAAGATCAAGAAACTGGATCATGGTTTTTACAAGGGACTTGTTGAGGTACTTACCTCGTTGAGATTCGAAGCGGATGGATACCTCCGCTCCAGTGATATCACTAACTATATCAAGATCAATGAGAGGATAAAGAATATTGAGAGCGACTTTAAGGCTTTCTTTGAGAAGAGGTTCGAGAAAATAGCTGTTCTGTCAATTTATGACATAGGCCTTGATCTTATTGAACTACTCACCCCAGAGGAGAGGGATTTTCTAACCAAGCTCCACGTTGGCATGCAGGATGAGTTCAACCGGATTCTGCAGAAAACTGAGGAGAAAAAGACAGAAATGGTTATGGAAACTGCACCCGCAAATGAGGTTGTTGTTTCACAGCAAGAAAGCAAATCTCTGATTAAGGAAGATACGTCAAGAGCACAGAACATGGTTCCTGTCAGGATCACGGAAGATCAACCACCGATCGCCCAGCCGGACAGAAATTATTACCTGAGATCCAATGATATCATATATCTCAATGAGAGTTTTGCCAACCTTCTGATAAAAAGGGGATCTGCGGTAAGGATAAATATCTAGGCCCTTAGGCTGCGCTTACTATAATTTGTGCCGAAATGATAGAGAGGTGGTTGGACGCCAGATTCTGAAGGAGCTTTTTATATTTACTTATTATCCACTATATATGGTCAAGGTTGAAGACTCAATAGTGGCCAGATTTGAATCCCACGGGCACAAATTTGAAATTCTGGTAGATCCAAACGCCACTGAACGAATAAAATCAGGTGACTTTGACATTAATGTGGATCTTGCAAGCGACACCGTCTTTAAGGATGCAAGAAAGGGAGATAAGGTTGGAGATGAATCCCTTATCGAAGTCTTCGGAACAACAGATATCAAGGAAATTGCATCGGAGATAGTAAAAAAGGGACAGATCCAGTTAACGACTGAGCAGCGAAAAGAAATGCTCCAGAAAAGGACAAAGCAGATTATAGAGATGATATCAAGAGAGTCGATAAACCCACAGACAAATGCCCCTCATCCGCCTTTGAGAATTGCCCAGGCAATGGAGGATGCAAAAGTTCACATTGACCCTTTCAAGTCCGCCGAAGATCAATTGAACGGCGTGCTTAAGCTCCTCAAGCCAATCATACCTATTAGGATGGAAAAGGCAAAGTTGGCGGTGAAACTCACTGGAGACGCATACGGAAAGGTTTATGGAGACCTGGCCAGAAGCGGCTATATAATAAAGGAGGAGTGGGGGAATGACGGATCATGGATGGGCGTGATTGAAGTGCCTGCAGGGATGCAGGGAGAAATTATGAGCAATCTTTCAAGAAAAGCCAAAGGAAACATAGACATCAGAATTGTGAAGAAATGAGTTTTTCTCAGAACGGATAAAAATGATACGTAGCAAGAAATATATATTGTTTAACTATGTTTTAGAACAGAGAGAGAATTGAAAAATATTGCTGGACCACTTTGTAGAGCGCTTTAAGTGAAGCAGAGTCATTCTGTTTTCCTCATTGCCATGCACGTGATGGATTAAGTCTGTGGTCTGAGGCGATAAATAAAGGTGAAGCAATGACAGAAACCAAACAGATAGTTATACCGGGAGACGAAATAGAAAGGACCAACGAAAAGGTTCGAAATGGCGCCTATAAGTGTGGACAGGATAAATACTGCTCCGAGTACTTTGGCATAGTGCAGCGAAATGAGCAGTTTATTGATATAGTTCCTTTCACTGGACCTTATTTCCCAAGAAAAGATGATAAGATAATAGGAAAGATACTGGAAATCGGCCCATCCATGTGGACTGTTGATATAAATTCTCCATATCATTCCCTGCTGCACATGAACGACACCCCCTGGAGAACATCAGCCGGAGATATCAAGAGATATCTTGCAATTGGGGACTATATATACGGAAAAATAATGAGCATAAATGAACTGAGGGAGAGTTGGGTAACACTTAAAGATGCTGGATTGAGAAAACTTGAGGGTGGCCACATAATCTCAATACCTGCGCCAAAGGTACCAAGAATAATTGGAAAAGGCGGGTCGATGGTAAATATGATAAAGGATGCAACCGGCACGCGCATAGTAGTGGGCCAGAATGGGCTGATATGGCTGGACGGAATCCCGAAGAACATTATGATTGCCATTGACGCAATTAAGATGGTAGAGAACGAAGCGCATACCGTTGGCCTTACGGACAGAATGGAAGCATATCTGGAATCAAAGAAGGGTGAAATAGATGGGAACAGCAAGTGATATAAAGTTAATCGACGAAAATAACATCAGGCTCGACGGAAGAGGGCCAGATGAGTTAAGACCAATAAAGATCGAGACAAACGTACTGAACCGGGCAGATGGATCTTCATTTATAGAGTGGGGAGGAAATAAGATAATGGTTGCAGTTTATGGACCAAGAGAAGCTTATCCTAAACACAACCAGGATATCAACAAGGCTATAGTCAAGGCAAGATACAACATGGCCGCATTTTCCGTGGACGAAAGAAAACGACCCGGACCTGACAGGAGGTCTGTGGAGATCTCGAAGGTTGTTTCGGAGGCACTTGAGGCCGCAATAATGGTAGAACTTTTCCCAAGAGCACAAATCGACGTGTTTATTGAAGTGCTGCAGGCAGATGCCGGCACCAGAATAGCAGGACTTACAGCTGCTTCTGTTGCGGTAGCTGCTGCTGGAATACCAATGAGAGACATGGTTGTGGGATGCACTGCCGGAAAGGTTGGAAACAAGATCGTTCTTGATCTTTCAAAGGAAGAGGATAATTTTGGACAGGCTGATTTGCCAATGGGAATTCTCCCAAAAAGTGACAGGGTAGTCCTGATGCAGATGGATGGAGACCTGTCAGTGGAAGAGTTTGAGCAGGCCACTTCAATGGTAATGAAGGCGACAAAGAGAATTGCTCAGATCCAGAGGGAAGCTCTTACCAAGAAATACGAGATTCAACAAAAGGAACAGGGTGAGTAAAATGCCTAAAGATGCACTTGGAGTTCTCTCTGAAATTAAGAAGAGCTTCATAACGAAACAGATAAAGGAAGGAAGAAGAGGCGATGGCCGGAAGCCAGATGAGTATAGAGAACTCAGGATTCAGACCAATTATGTGCCAAGGGCCAATGGATCAGCACTTGTTGAACTTGGAAAGACAAAAATACTTGTTGGAGTGAAGATAGATGCAGGCGAGCCGTTCCCGGACACTCCAAATCTGGGAGTTTTCACCACAAACGTTGAACTTTTGCCAATGGCCTTCCCCACTTTCGAGTCTGGACCCCCAAACGAGATGTCCATAGAAGTCGCAAGGGTGGTTGACAGAGGCATAAGAGAGTCAAAGATGGTAGACTTTGAGAAGCTTGTTATAGAGCCGGGAAAAAAGGTCTGGGTTGTGTTCGTGGACATCAATGTGCTAGACTACGACGGAAATCTCTTCGATGCATGCAGCTATGGAGCGGTTGCTGCACTCAAGACTGCGGTAGTCCCAGGTTCAAAGTATGGAGGAAAGGATACTCAGCTACCCATTAACAACACGCCAGTTTCAGTTACCATAGTGAAACTAGATGATGTTATGGTATGTGATCCGGACCTTGAGGAGGAACAGATGTCCACTACAAGAGTTACAATAACCACCACGGAAGATGGACACATACGTGCCATGCAAAAAGGGGACTTTGGTTATTTCGAGCTTGATGAAATTAGAAAAGCTATAAAAATGAGCAGCGATACGGGTAGCATAATCAGGGAAAAATACCTGAAGTGATCTAAATGAGCAAGAGAACATTAAAGGTTGGGGCAGCAGGTAGATTTGGCCCCAGATACGGAGTTAAGAAGAAAAAGGAATGGCTTGACATATACCGCCAGAAGATAATGCTCTACAAGTGTCCGTCTTGCAAACAGACGAAAGTTGAGAGAATCGCTTCTGGAATTTGGGAATGCAGGCACTGTGGATACAAGTTTGCAGGCGGATCCTATACACCAGAGTATACTCCCACTGTCGTAGAAGAGATGAGGCAGAATGTATAAATGCATTAGATGTGGACGCCCCCTTGAAAAATCCTTTGGCACTGCAGAGATAGAGTGCGAGTGCGGTTCCAGGGTTTTTGTCAAGGAAAGACCCTCCATTGAAAAGGTAATTATCGCTCGATAAGCAATGAGAGATCTATCCGGGCTATTGCAGCAAGGTCTCTGCGTACGGTGTATCGGAAGGGTTTTTGCCACCATAGATACGGGACTTACCAATTACGAGAGGGGGAGAATGATCCTCTTCTCGCTTAAGGTCATTATGGAGAACCCCGTCACTGAAATTGAAGAAAAGAGTTGCCCAGTATGTAATGGTATTTTTACTGAGTTCAATAAATACCTAGACATTGTAAATTCAGAGACCACTGGCTATGATTATAATACCATACTGATTGGATCCAGATTTCCAGCTCATATTATCCAGAGAGAACTTGAGATACAGAAGGAGCATGGATCTATGGGTGAAAGTATCAAGAAAGAATTCAATCGGGAATTCGGTAAGTTCTTCTCCTCAGTTACTGGGAAGGAAGCTGACTTTGAAAGTCCTGACATGAACATACTGATTGATACAGAATACGATTCCGTAGAGATTCATTCAAAGAGTGTGTATGTTGAAGGCACATATCAGAAATTGAGGAGAGACCTTCCACAGACAAGATGGGCTCATGACGCCGATGCACAAGAATCAGTGGAGTCAATTATTGGTGAACCGATTAAGAAGCTGACAGCCAGCAGGAATTATTACCTCCATGCTGCTGGCAGGGAAGACGTGGATGTGAGGATGCTCGGTAATGGAAGGGAGTTCGTAATCGAAGCGTATTCTCCGTCAGTGAGACATTTTGAGCTGGAAGTTTTACAAAATATGATAAATGAACAGAATCTGGGAGTAATAGTTTCGGATCTCAGGTTTACCGACGCATCCGAAGTCAAAAGGGTAAAGACTGAAATGCACTTTAAGACCTACAGGGTAGTAGTGCAGAGTGAAATGGATGTTGATGTCTCTAAAATTGAATACGCAAAGAAATATTTAAGTGGAAGAGTTATATATCAGAGAACCCCACAGAGAGTAATGAGACGCAGGGCAGACCTAGTAAGAAAGAGAAAAATCCTGAACGTGGAGATACTGGAAATATCCGGAAACAAGGCTACCCTGGAAATAACGGCCGAATCAGGGACATATATAAAGGAACTCATAAATGGGGATATGGGTAGAACAGAACCAAGTATGTCTTCAGTATATGGAAGTGATGTCGTGGTCTCTGAACTGGATGTGGTCAAGATACACAGGAGTGAAAAATAAATGACCAAAATGTCGCACGGCCCAAGAGCTGGGTCACGAAAAAAAATGACCAAGAAGATAAAACAGAGAGGCATGCCTACAGTAAATTCCATGCTAAAGGAATTCAATGTGGGTGATCTTGCAGCAATCAAGATAAATCCGTCTATTCATTCTGGCATCCCCTTTCATAACTTCCATGGATACACGGGAAGGATATCTGGAAAACAGGGTAGATGCTACATCCTGACGATCAAATCAGGAAGCGTTACCAAGAACATCCTTGCAGCCCCAGTTCATCTTATAAAGATAGAGGGACAATGATCAAAAAAAGTTACCTTTCCATGGGCGAAGTGTTCAAGATACTGTCAGAGAAAAAGGAACACACCGAGATAGAGGGAGAAAGCCTTGCCTATCTTGAAAAGTTAGTTAAGATTGACCCAAAGAAGAACAAGAAAATAGAGAAGGATGTGCTCGAGACAGTAGATCTTCCGGAAAAAGTCCTAAAAAAACTAATAGACCTGGTTCCCAGAAGCAAGGAAGAATTCACCAGCATTTTATCGTCTTACGGTATAATAATTTCTGAAAAAGATTTAAATACGCTCTTAAGCTATTTTGAATTGCTATAGCGCTTAGCTGGGAGTGTGTAAGTTTTGGAAGAATATGTATATGTTTTAGATTATCTGCCTCAGGGTCGCCCTGAAGAAAGAGGTTACAGGAGCTCACCAGTTGTTTTGGCAGTTGGGGAAGAGGAATTCAAGCTCCTGGAAATTGTTCCAAAACCGAACGCAGTGATATCTGTTGGGGAGAAGATATACATAGGCAAGAATCCAGAATTGCGCACAAAGATTATTTCTGTAAAGAGGAGAATATCCTACAAGGAACTGACAAGCGCTGCAGTCAATGAATTGCCCTTTGTACTTGAATCCATAGTGAACCAGAAAGAGGAGAGATTCGTCAAATTTTTCAATGAGGCTGAATCTATAAACACTAGAATGCATTCTCTTGAACTTCTTCCCGGACTTGGAAACAAGACCATGTGGACCATAATAGAAGAGAGAAAGAAAAAAAGATTCGATTCTTTCAATGATCTGACAACCAGGGTGAAGACCATACACAACCCACAGAAAATGATAGCCGGAAGGATTGTGGATGAGCTTCAGGACAGGTTTGAGAAACATCGCATATTTGTTGCAAGATGAAATCTACTAGGGTTCCCAGCAGGAAATACGGCCAGGTATTCCTCAAGAGCACGGATGTTGCCAGGTTTGAGGTCGAAAGTCTTTATCCGGCACCCGGCGAAAACGTTCTGGAAATAGGGTCCGGTCCTGGCATTATCACCTCTGAACTCGTAAGCGTATTCTCCAGCGTTACGGCACTCGAACCGGATCATGGTCTTTATGCAAACCTCACAGACAAGTTCAGCTCCCAGGTTGAGGCAGGAAAAGTCAAAATCCTGAAAGAGAGTTTCCTGGACTTTCCAGCTGGAAATTATGACAAGATTATAGGCAACATACCCTATCATATTTCATCCCCGATTATCTTTCACCTGCGGGAATTCAGTTTCAAGCGTTGCATACTCATGGTTCAGGAAGAGTTTGCAAACAGACTCGTCGCTACTCCAGGAGAGAGAGAATATTCAAGGCTGAGCGTCAACGCTTCCCTAAACTTCAGGATTAAAAAGATCAGGCCTGTGCCAAGAACCCTATTCAGTCCTGCGCCGAAAGTGGATTCAACGATAGTGTCGCTAGAGAAGAAAGCAGAGTTTTACGATCTGGACTTATTGAGCTTCGATAAATTGCTCGTTAAGCTGTTCTCAAATAGGAGAAAGATGGTAAGGAGCATCATGGACTCGTATCCTGTTGATCTTGCAGAGAGACGGCCAGATACCCTTACCACGGAAGAAATAATAAAAATTTTTAAATTGGTGTCGAGTTAGAATATTACTGGGTCTTGTTATCAGAATCCTGGTTTCCCCTTGTCTTGCTGACAATATCAGAAAGACCCATAACGCTGATTGGGTTTGAGGTGAGGCCGCCGGCAACTGGAGTGTTGAAAGGTACCATCATTAGTGTGCCTTTCCCTTCCAGTCCTATTTCATAAAGAATGTTCAGCCACCTGAGTTGGAAAGCCGTGGGGTTGGAACTGTATTGAGCAGCAGCTTCGACCATCTTCTGCGCTGCTTCAACCTCAGCCACTGCTAACGTTACCCTTGATCTTCTCTCCCTTTCGGCCGAAGCCTGCCTTGACATAGCTTCCTGAAGTGCCTGCGGAACAATCACATCCCTGATCTCTACAGACGAGACCTTAACTCCCCAGTGCTCAGTTTTCTCATCTATTATCTCTCTCGCAGATTCACCAAGTTTTTCCCTCTCTGACAGGACTTCATCGAATGATGATTTTCCGAGAACTTCCCTTAGTGTAGTCTGGGCAGACAGGTTCGTGGCGGTCGCGTAATTTTCAACGTTCAATATCGCTTTTTCAGGATCGATTATCTGGAAATACATAACTGCATCGACATTCAGAGGCACGTTATCCTTTGAGTAAGTAGATTCTGTCTTGAAGGCAACCGCCTGTATCCTGGTGGAAAGCACCGCCGTTATCTTACTTATAATCGGGGTTACGTATATCAGTCCCGGGCCCTTCATTCCACTGTACCTACCGAGTGTAAGTACAGGAGCTCTTTCCCATTCTTTCAGAATGTGTATTCCAGATAGCAGTATAATTATAATAATTATAGCTATAAATATCAAAAAGATATCCAATCCACTTATCGCCATGATGTTAGATAAATAAAAAAGATATATAACCATTTGCTACTCCGTGTATAACTGGCTTCCTGATGCTATGGTTCGCGCAGTAAATATTGGCATGAAACATGTCAGGCAGAATTATTATGACCTGGCTCAGATATTTCTTAAATTGGGAGTATCAGAAATAATTTAACCGGTAATGCGTTCTGGTGATGGGTACTGTATGCAATTCAAAGCTAAACTTGTTTCGTGGAATGAAATTGAAACCTGGTGCGACAGCATAAGGGAGAAAGTATCGCTTTCATTTAAGCCGGACACAATAGTTGGAATATCACGCGGTGGATTGGTCCCTGGAAGAATCCTGTCTGACATGATGTGGATAAAGGACCTCCAGAGTGTAAAGACCGAACACTGGGGACTTACCGCTACTGTCGATGGGAAGGCTTCCATAAAAAACCGATCTGTACTGTTCCTTGAAAAAAAGAGGGTACTGCTTGTTGATGACATAACAGATACCGGTGAAAGCATGACACTCGCTAAGGAATACATTTCAGAATTTTCACCCATGGAGGTAAGGACGGCAGCTTTACTTCACATAAACCGATCAAGATTCGTCCCAGATTTTTATGCCGAGGAGATTGATAACAGTAACTGGACATGGTTCATATTCCCCTGGAATATCCACGAGGACCTGGATAATCTATCAGGGAGGACCATGGTTTCTCCCATGACCACTAGCGAACTGAAAACCGCGCTGAAAAATGACTACGATCTTGATATTGCTAACAATGTACTAGAACATGTCCTTACGGTAATGGAGAGAACCGGGAGAATTTCGAAATCCGGAACCATGTGGAAAAAGAGCTGAAGATCTCTTCACGACCTGATTATTGTTCCAGCCTTTCCCGCGAGAGCCGCCTTTGCATTATCCAGTGATGTTATTATGGCCTCTTTCCCTCCTGATCGTATGAACCTGATTGCTGCCGTAATCTTTGGACCCATGCTTCCCTTTGCAAATGCACCACTTTCGTAGTAATCTGTTATCCTGGCCAGGTCGACCACGCCGATCGCTTCCTGTTCCGGCTTTCCATAAGCCAGAAAGGCATTTTCAACATCCGTGAGAATTACAAGTCTTCTAGCATTGATTGAACTGGCAAGAACTGAAGATGCCAGATCTTTGTCTATCACTGCATCTACCCCTTCGTAGAATCCATTGGATTTCACCACTGGAATTCCTCCGCCCCCACTGCACACAGGCAGAAAACCATCCGAAAGAAGGGACAGGATTTGTTTTCTCTCCAGGATCTCAAGGGGGTCAGGCGATGGGACAAGTCTCCTCCATCCTCGGCCTGAGTCCTCCTTCATGGACCATTTTTTTTCCTTCATGCTTTTAGCAGCCTCCTCTTCCGTATAGAAAGGGCCGATTGGCTTGGATGGGTTTGTGAAAGAAGGGTCGTTATTGTCGACCAGTGTCCTGGTCATAAGCACGGAAATGTCCCGGGAAAGCCCGAATTCATACTTTGCCTTCTCGTATGCAAATGAAAGGGCAAGACCTATCAGACCCTGCGACATTGCACCGCATGAATATAATGGCATAGGTTGTGTAACATTCTTTGAGAATTCATTCTGAAGCAGAATGTTTCCAACTTGTGGGCCATTTCCATGGGAAATTACCACCTCATATTCAGCCAAGGCGGATCCCAGGCTGGAGAACGCTTCATACGCTCTTGCAGACTGTGTTTCAAAGTCTCCGCTATCGCCCTTCCTCAAAAGGGCATTTCCTCCGAATGCTATTACTATTCTTTCCATGATAACCCCGGAAAGGACTACATCGCCCGCAAGTATTTAACCATGAATCCT
>JAJYRT010000054.1 GCA_021793945.1 Thermoplasmata archaeon | reverse complement strand
CGATCAAGTCATATTAATGGATTAGCAATATACAGCCGTGAAGGTTACATTCGTATACCTGAGGGAAGACGATCCCACTAAATCCACCATGAAGAAGCTTGAACGATTTGGCCTTGCCGAACGGATTGACGCAAGGTGCATCGGAAGAAAAGCCACGCTGACACCTTACGGAAATAGCTACATTAAGAGGTCTGATTCCACCATTCTCTCGAAGTACGGGCTCAATGTCATTGACGGATCATGGGCAAGAATAGAGGGAATCTCAAAAATGAGATTGGTTAACAGCCGAAGAGTGCCTGCTCTCTTGGCAGCTAATCCCGTGAATTATGGCAAGCTAGAGATACTCTCGTCAGCGGAGGCCCTTGCCGCAGCTCTTTTCATAACCGGCTATAATGACATGGCTGATAGGATACTTGAAAAGTTCAAATGGGGACCAAACTTTATAGTACTCAACAGGGAGCCTCTTTCAGATTATGCGGAATGCCAGACAGATCAACAGGTTAGGACAGTTGAAAACGAATATTTTCCCCCTGACAGTGAAAAGTAATCACGCGAAAACGTCCCTTTGGGCTTAATTGTGTTAAACGGCATTCCGATTTTCGATCTCCTGCCCAGATTTGTCATCAGTACCGGGACACAATAACGTTAATATCACTCTCAGCATGTTTTTAATGCACATGGGCGGAAAAATACGAATGAAGACGGATAGAACTTCTCTATTGGCTTCAATCCGGAAGACTAGCGGGGAAATAAGAGAACTCAGGAAGGCCCTGAGGGTCAGGAAAAGAGATCCCATTAGCGGTCTAGAGCTGACAGGAGCCCATGAAATGACAGTTACTGAACTCTCTTCACTTATACAGGACAAAAAGGCGGCCTTGCTTGACCTCAAAAGACAGCGGAAGATAGCTAACCGAAGAGAATATGCAGCCAGGAACGAGCGCGTGATAAAATTGAGGAATACGTACCTCAATGCCGGGTTCAATTTCGGCGCTTTCGACCAGGATGAGAAGGAAGAGAGATAGTAACAAGGCGCATCAGCTCAGGTGATTCCATCACGGATCACTTCGAAACCCCCTTGTCAGTGTTCAGAAAGCAACCATTCACCATTAACCAATGAAAATTTTCCATCTGTGTATTTTTGTATTATTTCAACGATTTTGTTCCTGACATGTTCGGGCATCAACTCACCCGGCCTTTTTTCGCCGGGCAAGATGTGTATACCGGTAACGTGGCTGACCCGTGGCTCATTATTATCAAAAAGCATTGATTTCATGTAAGAAAGCTCATCGCTATCCAGCCTCATCCTCTCGGACATGACGCGTCTATGCAGCTCCTCGATGGAAATTGATTCATAACCTATCTTGGCAGGGTCCCCTCCAGCAGCCCTTACGAACATCTGTATTCCAAGGCACTTTGAACATCTTCCACAAGGAACTATTTTCCCATTCTCGTAGTGGCAGGAGTGACAGGATCTCTGAAGTGAAAAGAGATCAGGATAGCGTTGCAGGAGGATCTTCTCAACCATGTTTCCCGAGATCGGATAAACTGCAGAAGTAAGGACGGCATCGATGCCGATGCTCGTGAAATATTTACTCATCAGCTTGTTGAAGTCGAGGCTCTGGTCAAATATTCCGTAATAATGCTTCAAGCCATGAAATTCAGGCATCTCCCTTGGATCGTCAAACTCGTCACCTATGTAGGCCGAGGAAATAGAATGTTTTATCATGAAGGGTATAAGTGCGAAAATGTACACGGGAAATATGAAAAGCTGCAGGGGATATGTATCAGCCCACCTTGTAACTGCAACCTGGTCTAGAATCTTCACCTGCCTCTGCATGAATTTATAGAATCTGTCGACGTTGGACCATGCCTTGAGCACATCCCTGAAGTTTGCAGAAAAGTAATCGTAAGATGTCTTTGCGGTGATCCAGTGGCCACCAGACTCATTGAAGAAAAATGAAAATGTCCTCTCCCCGATTTCTTTGAGCATTCCATAGCTCAGCAAGCTCTCCTTCCCTCCGGATGAAAGTACTGCGGATGTTTTTTTGTCCCCCCGCATGTTGTAATTCCCCTGTGCGGACACGTGAGCAATTACTTCTGTCATACCGTCAGAGTTTGAAGCATTTATGTCTGAATCAGCTGGAATGTACTCCTTCCTGATGAATTCGTATCTCCTCCTGCATATCTTGTTAATGAACACCTCCCTCGCGTTCACCTTCAAGAAATTTCTGAGCAAATCCAGGTCAGCAGCCCCTATTGGAAAGTCAAGGCGGAGTTCCCTGGCAAAATATGTGAAGTTAATCACGGGCATGGTGAGGATCAGACCTGCGATCCTTTCGTCGACGGCGACGGGTTCAGAGTAGGTAAATATCAACCTAAATGTTTTTGCACTGCCTCCGGAGGTTACGGTTATGTCTCCCCTGATGCTGTTCTCCAGGATTGTCGGATTGGAAATGCGGATACTGTCAAAACTTATGGCTCTTTCAACATAGCTGGGAGCCATCTATTTCACCAGAATTCTCGACACTGCGGGGCCCGTCGATTTGAGCGGATCAAAAACAGGAATTCCAAATCTTTTTTCCAGACTCCTAATTTCCTGATCGACCTGAGCATCTGTCATGTTCTCCCTGTTAAGGGAAATGGCAATCACCTTTCTGTTCGAAAGCAGTTCCAGTATCTGTATGTATTTCGACAGGTCTGGAATTGGAAAATCCTCAAAACCATCAAAAAACTTTCTGGCTGGAGCGTGCTGAAGAATAATTGCATCCGGGCGGCATGCACCTATGATTTCGAAACTCCCAGGATAGGCAGGATGAAGTACAGAGCCTTGTCCTTCAAGAAAGATGAACTCGGGATGCTCATTTCTCCAAGCCTCAAGTGTTGTGCTTTCCAGCCCTCCAGGAATGAAGTCGTTTATCATTGAGTCAACAACAACCGTATATGGAAACCCCTGCATCCATGATGTCTGTCCCGTCCCGATCATCACAGATTTTCTTCCCATGGAATTGAGCTGGTTATTGAGTATTATGGCAGTGGTTCGTTTGCCGATTGCACTATCCGTGCCAAGAACCGCAATCTTGAAAGCCTTCACCTCGGAGATTTTTCCCGTGAATGGGTCTTTCCTGTCCCTGAACATCTTCCTGACATCTATAATCTCCGATCCGGACGTTCTGGCTAATGCGGAAAATTCGGTATCATCTGAAATGAACTCATGGAGGCCTGATACAACCCTCATTCCCGCCCTTATGGCGTCTGAAATGAACGGACGGTATTCTGCCGGAAGGAATCCCCCATCGGTGGCAGCTCCAACGACTATAGTATTTGCCCCGATTTTGATGGCATCCTTGAGCGTGGAGACTATGGGGATGCCATTGTTCTTTCCAGCGAGGACCATTCCGGAATCCTTTCCAGAGTATCTGGAATCTATAACTGAAGTTATGTTGTACCTTCTGCTGTATCGAATAAGCCCATTGGCAGTTTTACCGTAGGTGGTTGAAAAAACACCCTCGGCAAGAATTACTGCGTTGTCCATAACTTGTTTCTGCCTGTTATAACGAGGACACACTCACTCTCATGGCTCTTTCTCGACATTATCCTCACTGCTGCAGCAAGGGTAGATGCTGAGGCAGGAAGAGCATGGACATTTTCTGCTTGTTCAATTGTTCTGGAATACATTACCATCTCTTCATCAGAAACGTATTCCGCGTATCCCCTGCTTTTATAGATTGCATTCAGAGCCATCTGGCCATCGAATGCCTTGTATGATATCAATGGCTCGTTTATGGAACTCTCCTTCAATACAGACGGATTAAGGTCCACGATATTTTTTTTGTGTTTTTTCCATGAGTGGATTATTGGATTTCCGTTAGCAGTACTGGATGCTATAAGCATTGGCAAGGAATCTATTGATCCATGATTATACATGTTCACGAAACCGTTGAAAATTCCAGACAAAGTGGTACCGTTACCAACGGGGACAGCCAGGTACTTCGGAGAATGGCCAAGCTGTGAGACTATCTCGTAAGCAATTTTCTCATATCCCATTATATCCAGGTCTGAATTAGCAGAACCGGGGCTTGAATCATACCAGGCGTTGTCAGATGCCATGTCCCTCATTGCTGAGACTGTGTCCTCATATTTACCCGGAAGCTCAATTATACTGGCGCCATTCTCAACGATTTCCAGGGACCGCTCATGTGAATAATCCTGCGGCATGGCTACCACGGAATCCAGGCCATAGAGTCTGGCGTAGTAAGATATCGATGCCCCATAATTTCCGCAAGTCGCCAGGGATATTGTTCTGTATCCAAGCTTCTTTGCCCGTATAACATGCAGTTTGGAGATTCTGTCTTTCTGTGAACCTGTTGCGTTTGCCCCTTCGAACTTGATAAAAAATTTCTTGAGGCGCAGGTTCCTCTCTAGGTTAACAGCCCTTAAGAAGGGCGTTGAACCTGGTGGTTCTTCCTCTTCACAAAATTCTTCCATTTTGTTTCACCAAGAACCTGAGTTCCTGTGATTGGGCATTTATATATACTATTTAAATCTTTGTAGGCTGCTATCCAGAAAAATTTCGCATGCCGGCACCGAGTTTCACTGAAGTTATATAAATGATTGTAATAATATAGAAATCTAATAATACGTCTGATTTTATATTTGTATTATTTGCAAACCCGATTCGTCAGAAACCTTTTTGAGGATATCCCTGACCCTTGATCTTGTTCCCTTTCTGTCTACGATGAACCCGGCGCAGCCAGGGGTCATATCCACGCACTGCCTGACCATCCCCTCCGTTACAATCTCGTGCTGGTATTTTGGAAGCATGTGGCCGACGTTAACGTCGTTCTCAAGAGCGTACTTTGTTATTTTTGGCATGTAGTGTCCGCCTCCAACCCCAACGTAGTTCCTGTACCTGTTTTCCTTTCTGTCAAGTATAGAAGTACATACAGCTGACAGGGCTTCCGCATTTTCCCATTGATTGTTTGTGGTCCCTATCTCGACGTAATAGTGTGGAATCGTAAGAAAAGGACCATGATGCGTAGCCTCAAAGGCCACCTCAAAATCCGTGCCCTGATATTTTTTTCTTATTGAACGCAACGCATCTGTCATACCCGCCGGGTCGGTCATTGAAAGTTTCCCCGGAAAGCCCCCGAGCTTAGCTCCGTCAAAATTTCCTGTAGGGTGAACAGTCAGAGATTTTATGTCAGCTACTGAAGAATGCCTGGATAGGACTATTATGCTGCCAATGCTTCCGAAAGCTTTTGCGTCTGCCTCGAATCTGTCATAGTAAAGATGCCTCTCGTCGATAAACCTGAGAAGAAAGTCCCCTTGCTTGAAATCATTTCCTGAGCCGCCATAAGGCTTGAAATCATAATTATCAAGCAGAAAGCGTCCCATGGACGTGCTTGCCTCGTCCGGCTTCGAAGATACTATCATGATCATGGTTCTGCATTACTTCATTCCTTAAATCGATATCAAAACATATCCGGGAACCAAAAAAAGGCAAACAAAAACTACCATTGTTACTGTGCAGACCTACGCAATCTGATTATTCATTTGGCAAGATTCATAATGTATATATGATAACCTCCTAATGGACCTCGACATTGTTGCCATGGAATCCAGGTGGAGAAAAGCCTGGGACAGTACGGACCTGTATTCATACAAATTCCGGAGTGATTACCAATCGAGGAATTTCTACTGGATAGACACTCCGCCGCCAACTGTGAGCGGGAAAATGCACATGGGGCATGCCTTTTCCTATGTCCACCAGGATATCATTGCAAGATACATGAGAATGAACGGTTACACCGTCTTCTACCCATGGGGATTCGACGACAACGGCCTTCCCACAGAAAGATTTACTGAAAAAACACTTGGCGTCAGGGCAGAAAAGATGCCAATTGCCGAATTCATCCAGGCTGCCCAGAAAGTAAGCCGTGAGTCGGAAATAAAGCTCTTGAATTCCTGGAGCAGGCTCGGGATCAGCGCAGATTTTAAGAATTATTACACATCGGTTTCCGAGCCTTCGAGAAGAATATCCCAAAGGATGTTCCTTGACCTGGTGAAGAAGGATAGGGCATACCGTAAAGAGGGCGCGATTATTTACTGCACAACATGCCACACTGCAATATCCCAGATTGAGATGAAGGATGCAACTGTTTCCACCGACTTTGTATACATCCGATTCAAAACAGATGGAGAGGATATTATAATAGCAACTACAAGACCTGAAATGCTCGGGTCCTGTGTGGCAGTTTTCGTTAATCCCTCTGACAAACGATATTCCGCATTCGTTGGAAGAGAAGCGGTTGTACCGATATATGGAAACTCTGTGAAAATTTATGCAGATAATTCTGTGGACATGGAAAAGGGCACAGGAGCCGAGATGGTCTGCACCTTTGGGGACCAGAATGACCTCGATATCTGGAAACGATACAATTTCGACCTCAGGCTGATAATAGGTGAAGATGGCAGGATTAATGATTCTGGACCATTGAAAGGACTGGGAGTAGCTGAAGCAAGGAAAAGAATTGTGGAACTGCTCTCATCCTCTGGATCGGTTGTGAAGATAGATCGAATAAAGCATTCGATCAACACGCACGAGAGATGCGGCACTCCTGTGGAGATATCCATGGGAAAGCAGTGGTTCGTCAGATGTCTGGACATGAAGGACGAACTTATCAGGGCCGGACGGGAGGTTACCTGGCACCCGGACCATATGAGGATAAGATACGAAACGTGGGTGAACGGGCTGAAGTGGGACTGGTGCATTTCACGGCAGAGATTCTATGGAGTTCCCTTTCCAGTATGGTACTGCAACAAATGCGGCGAAACAGTGTTTGCCGATGAGGAAATGCTCCCAGTTGACCCCAGAATCGGAAGTGCCGGGATTAAATGCGGCAGATGCGGATCCACCGACCTCAGTCCGGAAACCGACGTGATGGATACATGGGCAACCTCTTCACTCTCCCCCAGACTGGCCACGGAGAAAGACGGTCTCTTTGACCGGATAACCATCATGGATATCAGGTTTCAGGGACACGATATCATAACTGCCTGGGCTTTCACAACCATAGTGAGATCGCTTATTCATGATGGCAGGGTTCCCTGGAAAAACATATACATCAGCGGAAATGTTAATGATCCATACGGGCAGAAGATGAGCAAGAGCAAAGGAAACGTGTCGGAGCCTGAAGAGTTCATAACACAATTTGGGGCGGACGCCATAAGGTTCTGGAGTTCAACTGCCCTTCCGGGCGAAGATATAAAGATAAAGGAACAGGAATATGTAAGAGGCAAGCGTACAGTCATAAAGATCCTCAATGCTACCAAACTTGTGGTGATGCTTTCTGCGGAACACTCTGAAATTAAAATGCCATCACCCATGTATCCCGTCAACCAGTGGATAATGTCCAAGCTTGCAAAATTGTCCAGGGCCTACAACGAAAGAATGATGAACTACGAGATAGCAAGGGCAAGGGCTATGCTGGATGATTTCTTCTGGAATGTGTACTGCGACGACTATCTAGAAATGATAAAGGGAAGGGTGAATTCCCTGACGCACTCTGAACCGCGCAGCCTGGAAATTACTGACGCCATAAACACTGCGAGATACGTCCATTACACGATCCTTCATCTTTACGCACCATTCATGCCATATATTGCCGATGAAGCTTATCATATCCTTACAAACCTTCCTGATGAAAACAGCATTCATGGTGAATCTATGGATGGGCTCAACGGATTCAGTCCATTCCAGGAAGCCGAGAAGGAGTATGATTACCTGGCCGATGTCATATCCCGGATCAGGGCTTACAAGAGTTCAAAGAAGATTTCGCTTTCTGCACCTCTGCAAAACCTGGAGATACACGGAAAAAAGAAGGAGATTGAAATGCATGCTGACATGATTCGTGACGTGATGAAGATAGGTTCACTCAAGGTGCTCGATTCACAAGAGATCTCTGTTTCGGGTTCTGACTAAGAATTGCCCTGGATCATGGGTGCCTTGGAAAAGAGTAAACATAAATCCTATAATCATTATTATGGACTGATGAATGCGATATGAGTAATGGAGGATTGAACTGATGAAACTGCCAAACAGAAAGCGGATGCTCGAGGTAGGGGTTTCGCTTATCCTCATTTCTGTGATAGTCTTTTCCGTATCAGCCTACTTCATTTCACAGGACACGCGTACACTTAGCCACCAGCCTATTGTGGCAGGCGGTTCCCCGATAAATTTGACGGCAGTCCATGGCGTGTCGCAGGGGGATGACCTGGAATATTCCATAACTGTGACCTCGGCTTCCCCAAATGTCACGGTTTATTGGATATCGCCGCTCGGATCTCAATTCGGTAACCAGACGCTTAAAACTGGCTCCACCGCTTCTTCCGTGTTTGTTGCCCCTGTCTCCGGAAAATGGATATTTGTTGCAGTCAATGACGGCAATTCAACTGCGAATGCAACCATAACTGTCGGTGATATAAGTTACACACTGATTTATTCCGTGGTCTTCGGTTTCGTACTTCTCCCGGCGGGCATCGCTTTCATAGGCCTTTATTTTTACATACGAAGGCATGAAAACGCCATGCGAAAAATGATGGAAAAGGAGCTTCGATGATCACAGCATGGGAAGATAACGCTTTACTTCCCACTCAGTAACAAATGACCTGAAACTGTCCCATTCCCTCTGCTTCACGGTTATGAAATTCTCAAATATGTGGTCGCCAAAGGTCTCCTTCATTATTCTGCTGTTCCTGAAGTGGTGTAGAGCCTCGCCCAGGCTCTCAGGCATTGAAGCTATGCCTTCCTTCTGCCTCTCTTCTGGAGTCATGTGGAATATGTCCTTTTCAACAGGATCAGGAGGCGTAATCTTGTGTTCAATTCCGTCCAGCCCCATGGCCAACATGGCCGAAAACTGGAGATAGGGATTTCCAGCTGAATCGGGGCATCGAAGCTCCATTCTCTTCCTCATCCCCTCTCCCGCGGGAACCCTGACAAGCGCGGTCCTGTTCTTGTTTGCCCACGAAATGTATACCGGAGCCTCGTAGCCAGGTATCAGCCGCTTGTATGAGTTAACCCACGACGCCATTATGGCAGATGCTCCCTGTATGTTCTTCAACAGTCCACCAAGATAGTGCATGCCCAGGTCGCTGATCTCGTATTTCACTCCCTTCTCGTAAAAAAGGTTCTCGGATTCGTCGCTTGCCATTATGCTCTGGTGCACATGCATTCCGGATCCATTGACTCCGTTTATGGGCTTTGGCATGAATGTGGCATAAAGGCCGTGTCTTATAGCGACGTTCTTGATTATGTTCTTCAGCATGGCTACCCGGTCTGCCATTATCAGCGCTTTGTCGTACCTTAAATCTATTTCCTGCTGCCCATAGGCCACTTCGTGATGTGCTGCTTCCGGCCTGTAACCCATTGAATAGAGAATTGAAAGGATTTCCTGTCTTATTTCGCTTGCAGGATCCATGGGGGTGTTATCGAAATAGCCAGCATAATCACTGGGGTTGTTTGTTGGATTTCCATTCTGATCCTTTTTGAATATGAAGAACTCGAACTCCGGCCCCACATAGAAATCCATGTGCTTCTTCTGGATCTTTTCCACCAGTTTTTCAAGGACGTATCTGGGATCTCCCGCAAATCTCTCTCCCTTCGGCGTATAGATTTTGCAGATGAACCTTGCAGATTTCATGCTGTCAGATGTATCCGGAAGCACGGAATACGTGGTAAGATCGGGAACTGCTCGCATGTCAGATTCCTCTATCTGTGCATATCCGGCAACAGAGCTCCCATCGAAGACAACACCCTCGCTCAACGCACTTTCAAACCTGTTCAGGGGAACAGTCAGCGTCTTGACAACGCCCAGAATATCGGTAAACTGCATCTGCAGAAACCTGATTTCATCGGCTTTTATGCGGCTAAGGGTTTCCTTAGTAAGATCTTCCATGAAGAGTAATGTAATGATCTGAATAAATAGGTTTAGTTTGAAAAGTTGGAAACTTTTCACTTTTTGTTGAATTTCCTGTTGTACATGTCAATAGATTCAAGTAGCTCCTTGACTGCTTCTGTCTTGTCTCCCCACCCGTTGACTTCTGTTTTCTTCCCTTCCAGCCGCTTGTATGTAGTGAAAAACTCCACTATCTCTTCGGGCAAATGCTTTGGAAGATCACCGATTGTCTTGACTTCCCTGTAGAACGGATCGTCGACCGCAACTGCAAGTATCTTGTTGTCTACCTCACCCTTGTCAAGCATGTGCATTATTGCAATCGGTCTGGAAACGACAATTGTCCCTGGAAAAGTTGGCTGGGAAATCAGGAGCAGTACGTCCATCGGATCTCCGTCATGATACAGTGTTCTCGGAATGAGGCCATAGTCTGCAGGATAAACAACCGATGAATGCAGGACCCTGTCAAGACGCATTCCGGGAAATTCCTTGGCTATTTCATATTTGTTCTTGCTTCCCTTCGGCGTTTCAACGACAGTGTAAAAAGTCTCCGGTGGATCTGGTCCCACTGGAATACTGTGCCAGTAGCTTCCATTATTTTCCATGAAAACATTATGTCCTGTCCATATAAATTAGTTATTTCCGGACTGACCATGTTGTTATTGAAGTGACCTTTTCCGGAGCCATTTTCCGCCAAGTCTGATGCTGTGAAAGGCGAGGCCGGTTTTCAAATCCTGTAATATTTTTAAGCAACCGAACCTTAACCTTATGTCCAAATGTCTGACCGTCCTTCAAAATTGATTTCTTACAGTCCCCTCAGGATAAGTTTTGGAGGCGGGGGAACCGATATCAGCCCGTTCATCGATGAATACGGATCTGCCGTATTAAATACCACAATCGACAGGGG
>JAJYRT010000053.1 GCA_021793945.1 Thermoplasmata archaeon | reverse complement strand
TACGTTTCGGTTTCCGGCAGCTTCAATAGAGCCATGAATTTTCATTCATGGAAACAATATACCCCACGGCCTGAGCCATGAAGATGGTGAGGCTTCAATAGAGCCATGAATTTTCATTCATGGAAACAATGGAATGGATGAAACAAAAAATGCTATAAGGACAAGCTTCAATAGAGCCATGAATTTTCATTCATGGAAACTCGGATGTAGGACAGAGTGTTACCTTTTCATCTTCAATGCTTCAATAGAGCCATGAATTTTCATTCATGGAAACCGGATTCCAGCTCGCTGACATACACATGGGTATTTGAGCTTCAATAGAGCCATGAATTTTCATTCATGGAAACTTCGAGGCTGATTGGTAATATGCTCTTGTCAGAGTTGTTGCTTCAATAGAGCCATGAATTTTCATTCATGGAAACTTCAGAAGCTCTTCATCGATTCGGTGGCTGATTTCAGGGCTTCAATAGAGCCATGAATTTTCATTCATGGAAACGTGCGAGATGTGGTTCGCCGTTGATGTCTGATCCATGTGCTTCAATAGAGCCATGAATTTTCATTCATGGAAACATTTCAGTCTCTGACTGGCCTACAACCCTTACCTGACGCTTCAATAGAGCCATGAATTTTCATTCATGGAAACCTTGAGTTTGATTACCTGATAAACACCGGCACAAAGCTTCAATAGAGCCATGAATTTTCATTCATGGAAACCTCATACTTGAACTGCCAGATGAAGTGCGTTATGTCCCTGCTTCAATAGAGCCATGAATTTTCATTCATGGAAACTGGACATAGACAAACGGTACGTGGAAATCCAGCCGGCTTCAATAGAGCCATGAATTTTCATTCATGGAAACAGGTTTAAATAGCCCTTATTATCAACATAGTCAGATTTAATTATTATATAAAAGGTTCTCAGTGGCATTATGTAAATTTTAAGTTAAACATTTCGAGAGGTGTCCTGGAAACTATAATATATGGTCAACATTACAATTGTACAGTTACGATAATAAGCTATTTCAGGTGAAATCTAGAATCTATATATTCAGAAACCATTTCCGGCACATGAGCTCTCGATTTTATGGGCTTTATATTAACGATAATGGTGAGTTCTTCAGCATTTATATCATGAAAAGCTCCTCCCGCCATATTAGGAGATGTTTTCACCATAACCGGAAATGTGGATTCATTTCATACTTTAATGAATACTTAATTCAGCTTAAACGATTACTGCCCTTCTATCAGATATTATTTTATGGGTTCCTATAAACTCCAGCTTTTTAAGGGTGTTGTTCTCAGTGCTCCCAACTCTAGCTATCATAATGCTGTCTTCATTATGATTGATTACTTCTTCCAATTTCCAGAGTAATATTGCTTTTTCTTTTAAGGAAAGTTCGCAGATAAATACTGAAAGTTGAAGGTGGTCCCCATAACCTCTCATAAGATTGAAGATCGTTCTGAGTCTTTTAGGATCAGAAATATCATAAGAGACAATATATCTGTTCCTCATTCAGATCACCGTGTCAAAAAAGTTGGAAAAGTTTCTATTTCTCCAGACAGAAAGCGTGCCAGTAACCTACTCTGGACGTTCAGGACTCGCCGATAACTGATCTGATATCCAAACAGTGGATGTGTGACAAGTGAATCCATTCTGCGTTCATATGCACTAATAAGTTTTTTCCTACCATCTGGTTTTATCGTAACAGAATTTGATCTTTCAATGAACTCATTTTCATTGATTTCGCCATTATTAATGGCGTTTATTACAGTAGAATCTCCTATTATTGACCTAAACTCCTCCATCAGATCCAGTGCCAGTGCAGGTCTCCCGTATCTTGGTCTGTGATAGAATCCCAGAAAAGGATCAAATCCAGTTGCTAACAAAGTTATAGTGAAATCCTTCACCAGCATCGCATATACATAGGAAAGCATAGAATTCACAGGGTCTCTCGGTGGTCTTTTATTTCTGGACTCAAAGTCAAATTTATATCCATCGTTCCCAGTTTTTATCATGTCATGAAAATGCATGAAGTAGGTTCTGGCAGCCATACCCTCTATTCCCAGTAGTTCTTGAAAATTAGTTGCATCGTATATGGAGTTGGCCCATTTTTGTAATTCCTTTAGAGCGCTATCAACAGGTACTTTCGAATTTCTTCTTAAGAGAGTTCTGCAGTTTCTTATTTTGCCGTTTACTATGTTCTTTGAAATATTCAGAGACGTTTTGATATCCCTTGCAGCTAAAAATTGTTTATCCCTAAGCTCAACATTTTTGTGCCCCATTCCCTGAGTAAACCCGTAAAACCACCCTCCATAGCTAAAATAAGTGATCGGTATGCCTCTCTTGCATAATTCATGCACGGATTGCGTCGAAATTTGAACATTTCCAAATAATGATACCTGAGACACATTCATAAGCCTGACGCTGTCCACTGGTTTATCTCTTACCTTAATGATAAGTTCCTCATTTTTCTTCGATACATAAGCTCCCTGATCCTGTATATAAACCGGGAGAGCATCATCTCGCGCAGGGTACAGTCTTCTTGGTTCATCAATTGCACCATACACATTTAGGTCTGTCAAGGAATTCGTCTCGTCTGGTAAACATATGCCAACCAAAGAGCAACCCGGGCATTTTGGGCTGTCAATAAGGGGGGTTGGAATTTGGCCCGACCTGGCTGATAGTAAGGCTTTATCGCGAAGTTCCAGCGTTTCATCAATCAGAGTTTTTGTTATTGGAACCACTATTCTCTTCTTGGAAGCAGAATAATATAGAACTCCCTCGTTGCATTTATATCCATTCTCTTTCAAAATAATAGCCTGGGCACAGATTTGAATGCGGTCCGGCTGCCACACCCCATCTTCTGAACTGGACGGCATTCCTTTTTTATACTCAACGGGTGAAATGTATCCGTTGGATACTTCAATCAGGTCAAGCCTTGAAATAAGCCCCGATTGTGTACCTGATAAAAGAAGAGAGGTAACTTGAAAATCACCATCAGACTCCAGAGAATCTTTTTCAGGTAAATTCCCGGAAATTTTATCTACGTTTCTATGGGTCATTCTCCCTTCTATAGTATCAGCGGAATCCTCAAAATTTCCCTGAACCCATTCAAGATAAAACAATCTTTCACAAAATGAGAATTCATTCAGCATCCTGACGGGGAGCAAATTCGGTGTATCCACATGGTATTCATCAGAATCAGTCATTTTCTGTCCTTTCTGGCATAAACAGGCCAAGACCGTAATGTGCACCATACCCCATAGATATTGGCCCCATAACTGGTTTCTCAAATTCAAGTCTGAAACCATACCCTAATTGATCAGGGTCTCCTTTCCTGCTTCTTCTAAACTCAATCCATTCGAAGCTGTGGCCTTTTCTTTCCAGTCTCTTAACAAATGAAACTGAGACAGGCTCTGGAAGCCCATGATTTAAAGCTTCATGCTTCAGTTCATCTCTTATCCACTTTTCCTTATCGCCTCTTCCCTTTCTGTAATGCCTCGTTAGGACGACTGGGGTTTCACTCAGAAAGACAAACCCTTCTCTATTTATACGGTAAGGCAAATTTATTTCGTTTCTCATTCCATATTGTACTGGAATAAACCTGATGGTTTCTCCATTTCTTTGCCAGAGGGTTTTAAATGAACTGAGTGTTCTTACCTCATCTGCATCAAATATTTCCTTTGACTCTATAAGCACATGATCGAGCACTCCATCATAATCCAGGTCCAGGGGCATTATGAATATGTGCCTATGACCCTTAAGTGAATTTCCTGATCGGTCCCTCCCGCTGATACGGCTTGAAATATGGGCATTTCCAGTGACTTTTTTGTAACGCGACATTAAGGATCTGTGTATTTGATCGCCAATGGCTATGGAATCTGTTATTCTTGGGGGAAGCTTTGACTCAATCTCGTACAAGATAGCATCGAATTCTGAAAGTTCTCTTCTGCTTGCTTGTTTTGGCGCAACTTCAAATCTATCACTTCTTACGCAGTAGTTTTGAAATTTCATCGTTGGAGAATTTGCTACTCTTCTTTTTAAAAGATCAGTAGTACTTAAGATCAGCCCAGTAAACCAGGACAATTCATTGGTTTCCATGCGGGATTCGTATTCTTCTCTTGGAACAGGTGTAGCAACTTTTATTACTTCGGTATTTTCTGAATCATGTAGGAGTGTGGAAGGATACGAATTCCATTCTGTATCTTTCGGGGGATCAGATAGTTCCATTTTTACCCAGGATTCGCTTCTTCCAAAGAAATTTATTTTGTCAAGTAACTCGGAAAGACAAACTTTCTCGTCTTCTGTCAAACTTGGTACATCCCACTTCATATATAGGGCATCAGACGGGTCTACCACTACAAAAGCGTCAAACATTTCTTCCTTTCTTTCAGGTTCCCCGAATTTATTTACGTTTTTGAAAATATCTAAATAGGAATACGAGGCTTTTGGAAGATGGAAAACAGGCAGTGAGGAACTAAGTTTTGTCAATATAGTTTCCAGTTTCTCACTATCCATATCTGGTATCTTTCTGAATTTCGTGTCGATCAAGGCTCTAATAAGCCTGTAGGGGGAAGGTCCCCATTCAACAGCGGCTTCCCTCACATGTCTTCCCCAAGGGGTTGCATGGTATTTCCCTGTCAGGAAGTTTATCTTTATAGCGATCGTATCATCACCTCAATCTGAATCATCATCACCAGCATCACTGGATTTAGGTTTCACCTGCACTTTAGTCTTGAGAACAGTTACTGGTGGTTCCGGGAAAAGCTCCTGTTTACGGCATTCTATTATGTTTTTCCTTACCTCTTCAAGCAGATCTTTCTGCGTGGGGAGTTCGAATTCTTCTGGGTATGTTACTTTAGTCCCTTCGACGATAAGATCGCATGCTGTTCTTGGCCTGAGACCATTTTTCAACAATGTCACTATTTTGTACAAGGCAAGAGAGATAAGGAGATCAGAGGCTGCTCTAGCCATTCCATAGCCGTATATCAGGGAAAGATCTATGTTGAAATATGCTGAAATACTCTCTGCGGTGAACTCTGTTCTCGTATAGGGGACGCTTGTGTAGACCTTATCTTTCTCATGGCCTGTCACAACCACTTCGCCTCGGGGATCATTTAGAGATGAGTTTTTAACTCCTCCCGACAGAACACGTTTCACATTTTCAGCTTCTATAAAACCGCTCATTATCCTCGGTACCCTGAATCTTCCGCCATCCTTAAGATTCGAAAGGAAAGTTCCATGCAGGAGTGAGTTTATGTCAAAATAAAAAAGGGTTTCACCCATCTTTTTCCAGTTGATCAAAGTTCCCTTAGAATAGTCGGCACGTTCTATAAGCTTTGACTGGAAGTCAGGGTGATCAAACATTATATAAGGTGAATTTATTCGATGGGGTTCTATCAATGAACTTGTCTGTGTTCGCAGAGGGGACCTTTCATCCTTATGATTGAGTTCAAGTTCAGATACAACGTAGGATATTCCATCCAACTCTTTCTTTACGTTGACTCCATCATCACTTAAAATTGTAGATTCCAGCATATTTGCAACGGACTGGGCCGTGTCTACCAGTACCATTTCTTTGCCATCCGGTCTTTCATATACACTATTTCCAAGGTTAGAAAAACTCGCAGGTTGAAAACGGTCACCCTGCACCGGTTTTAGCTTGCTCTCTATCAATATTCTCGGGTATTCTCCAAGTTCGTAGTACTTTCTATTCATTTTCCATCTCCTTTGTTTTTTATCAATGCAAGTTCCATCAATTCTTTCTGTTCAACAGGCAACAAAAGCGCTGCAGCCAGTTTCATACCATAGCCAGGTCCTAAATTGGGGAAAATTGTATTGATCGGTTTTAGATTGCTTGAAAGCAGTCTATTTTTGGCGATTTCGCATGCATCTGCTACCCTTCCCGCCTTAAGCAGGGATATTATTGCAGATTCTGGAATTATATGAACGGTTTCATCAAATCCAATTCTTATATCTTCCGGTACAAATATTAATTTTAGAAGTGCAAAGTCAAAAGGTTTTATTATCGGATACTCCTCTTTTTTAATAATGTCATACGCATAATCATAGAAGGCGTGGTTATGCCTATCTATTAAAAGCAGGCCAAAGATAAGGTCCTCAGTTAAACTTTCATTAAAGTTTCCGTGAATAAATTCAGAAATTTCATACGTGGAAAGTTTTATCATGCTATAAAGTGGAAGATTATGTAAATCGTTTCTCTCAGCACTCAATAACCTCCTGAACAGGGTATTGGCCATTTTTTCATAAATGCTATTTCCAAACCAGGAAAATTCAGTGTCTTCTTTTGACCATTCCAATCCACTAACTGATTTAATAGGTTCTAGATTAGACCTGATACTTCCCACTTTTTTCGAAACTTCCTTATCTTTGTCCGCGAAAGTTATGGAAGAAACAGCCAGGGCTATTTTCATCTCTATGGACTTGTCATCCATGGCTTGCAGCCATTTTGGGTCTAACCCGCTTAAAGGTGATAAACCACTCTTTGTGACAATTGATAAATGGGTAGAAAGTAGATGTTCGAATCTCCCGAGCGATATGATAACCCGTTTAGCATTATACTTATCGCTGTTTACCGTGAAATCGAATACTGATTTTTCAATTTCATCCCGGGCTTTGCTGAAAGAAGGTGGCAAATCAGCGTTATTTTTTCTGATAAAATGGTCCATTTTTGAGAGAAATGGCTCGAGGCCAAGCAAAAGTTCCGGATATCTATTCATCTTTACCTTGTACTGTCCTAATGGAATCAGAAATGAGGCCTGGCCATTCTTAACAGAAAGTGAATACCTTACAAATTCATCGATTCCTCTGTCCACTCCAAGGGAATTTACAGATTCTGCAAATTGAAGACCTGTTGATGCATTCTTTCTTCCAATGTCGGATCTTCCTTCTCTGAATATTAATTTGATTTCATCCATGGAAGCCGGATTTTTCCATACTGGAAACCATAACTCAAATGATTTTGGATCAGAGGGGTCAGCAGACGAATAAGGAGAACTAAGTTTCACGGTGAATGGACTTATTGGCATTGAATTTATGGTCTCATTTTTCTTTCCGAGTCCGCTTGTCCATATAGTGGTTCCTTCCATGAAGAATATCAAATCCCATGGGTTTACCGTTGCGCTATCCGTTTCAATCCCTTCTCCCTGATTTAATCCTCCAGTCAAACCCGGCATGAATTTGCCAACGCTTATGTTGGTTTTGAGATTGTTGGTAAAAGTACCAAATAGCGAGTTATTCAGGAGGTTAGATGATATGCCGTAATTACGCTCATCATCCAGTTTCAAAAGCATATCTGCAACCATTTCAATAAAGGTGTGAGTGAATTCAAGCCGCGCATCATTCCCTCCCGATCCATTTATAGGGGGGTATCTAGCTATCCCCTCTGCGTTAATTACTACTGCAGCATCAGACCAGAATACGTAACTGTCTTCAAGCTGATTTCTGCACATGGTTATCAATTTCTCTTTATTTCTGCTCCTGAAATCTTTTGATTTTTTTTTGCTTTGGAGATCGGACGGTGTAATCCCTTGTTCATATGCAATCTGATTTATTATGGATCGGATTTTATCAACACTGTTTCGAAAGGAATCAAAGCGACTCAGCCCGGATTCCATGATCATTTTCATATAGGGGCTGAAGTAGTTAGGCCAGAATCCACTCTGACTAAGCCAGGGAGCAAGTATTGGGGTAGGTGAATATTCTCTCATGAAGAAATCCGTAATTTCATCTTTTGTAAGGACTGTATTAATTCTAAATTCTCCATTTTCCCAGTATGATTCAATATCAGGGTCTTTCTGTTCTCCTATAAGCTTCATAACTCCAAGTGCTTTCAATGCAGATCCAAACGGTTCAGTTTTGCAATTTGGGAAATAAATTTTCATTCAATTCCCCCACTTGCTCTTCTATCAGCAGATCTGATTATTCCTTCGTAATAGGAAAGCCTGAAGATTCCAATATTTGCGTCATTGTAAAGTTTCGTAACCCTTGAAATCCAGCTTTTGCCCGTAGTACCTCCACCTATCTCCATTAGATCAAGGTTCAGCTTTGTTGAGGGGACGATTATACCTCCTCCCAGGTTTACAGAAGGAACTACGTCGCCGTCCCACAAACCTCTGGCAAATCTATTACTGCTATCGTCAGGAATCGTTTCATTTGGCATTGATCTAATGGACACTCTAACTTTCCCGTGATGCGATGTAGCCAAGTAGGCTACTATGTCAGGTTCTCCGTTATTGAGTGCCAGTAAGCCTGACACCAGTTCATGTCTGAAGTATTTCCGGTAATTTTTCAAGTGTGTTCCTTCAAATTCGTTTGGGGCAAACCATGCACTTTTTGGAGCTTTAGCGGCTAATGTTATTCCATCTTTTGTAATACATTCTTGTCGAATCTTTGCTTGAAAGGCAGGATGCGCTTTTCCCGAATCATGCCATCTTGAACCTTTTAGGATATATTCTTCCTCTGTTTCACTCAGTGAGAGTTTAAAAAGAATCTGCTTTGCTTTATTCACTACTTCATCAGAGTGCTGATCTATGCTTTTCCAATTTCCTTCAGAATAAGGATCTTCCGCGTCTGAAGTATCTATCACAATATGTTTATGCTCAATTGGTTTAACTTTCTCTTTAGAGCTTAAATCCCAGCCGTAATTGGAGTAATACCCTTGATCCGATGGTATCATTATAGTTTTTCCGGGAATGACTCTTTCTGGCTGTCTTATCTTTACCCATCCCCCATCGTACCAGTCCTTCTCCCATAGGGAAATCTTTTTCCTCACCAGATCCTTAATATCAGAAACAGGGGCAGAACAAAGTTCTTCTTTGACCGGAAAATCCTCCATATTTATTGTTCCTTGTGTCTTTCCCTCCATATCTCTCCAGAACACCTGAACATTGGACTCATTTCTATCCCGTACATAAACGGAAATATCTGTGTCATTTCCGGAAATGTCCCTTGTTGTGTCAAATAATTCTATGATATCCTTCTTGCGGATAACATGATTTAAATTGTTTACCTTAAATGTTATGTCGGGGAGGGTTTCTATAGATACAAAACCTTGATTAATTCCTTTCAAATTTTTTAAACTTTCTTCCAGATCCTTATATTCATATGGTAATGCTTTTTTTCCCTTCTCTCTTGAATCTTTAAGGTCATCATAATTTTCGTACAGTACAGTTATTTCTGCATCATCAAATTCTGCATATCTGTTACACCTGCCAAATCTCTGTATTAAAGAATGCCATGGTGCCAGTTCAGTAAAAAGCATTCTGCAGGATACATCAACTCCAGCCTCAATTACCTGAGTTGATACAACTATCGAATTCTTCTCTGTCAAGAGCCGGTTTAGGTTTTTCTTTCTGTCTTCATCCCTGAATTGTGAGTGAATCAAAATAATAGGGATACCTGGCTTCATTCTTTCTATGGCATTTGAAATATCCGTGGCCTTTTTAACAGTATTAAATATTGCAAAAGTTTTCGTCCCTTCTCTGTGATTTTTGATTATTTCTTTAGCAGTCTCATTTACTTTTTCTGGTTCAAACCTTCTAATTTGTATTTTTTTATTTGCTTTGATAAGTGAACTGATATGTTTATTGTCTAGATCAACCTCACTTAAGCCCAAGGTTGTCTTCTCCGTAACGGATGGAGAATCTACTGTTACAAGCCATTCTTTATTTGTCGTGGCACTCATCCAGATTGTTTTAGCTCTCTTACTGACACCAAATATAGTTCTAAAAGCATCAAGTTGTACTGAGGTTTTAATCGCACTTCCCATTAACTGGATTTCATCAAATACCCATAACGAGTCATTGTTAAGAAAGCCGAACTGAACCGGCCATCTGAATCTACTCATGCCATATCCTCTGTTCAGTGCCCGGGATAATAACATATCCTGTGTGCCTATTATTATTACATTTTTTTCCGGATAGACATCCCAGTCGTCATCTGCTTCTCCACCGATTATCTTTACAAGAATGAATTCATTCCGCAAATCCAATTTTTGAATCCATCCATTAACTTTATCATAAACCTGTTCCACCAGGGTTCTCATTGGTAATGAATAAATAAGTCTGCGAGGTGTATTTGTATTGGACTGTAATCTGTTTTCACTAGATTTTCTCCATAACCACCCAATAATTATGCATTCTGTTTTGCCAAGTCCAGTAGGAATGTTTATAATGTCTGGTAATTCTATATCACAAGCAAACTTTCTCTGAAAATCGTATGGTTCAAAGTTTGTTGCTTTTTTAAAAAAATTATCAAAGTCATTCATAATTAAAACTACGTTAACAAATGAATGCGTTAATAGTATTTAATAATTTTTATCCAATCAACTTTCAAAAGACAATACATAGTCGAATAAGGAAATTCAAAGAATTATCTTCTCACTCGAATGCAAAAATGCAGGCTTTAAGTAATACGAAACAATCTGTACTTGTCCATAGAATACTTTCTATGGCTCCATTGAAGAGTTAAAGTAGTATTTGATTTGATAATTTGCCAAATTTAATCTCCATTGCATAAATGCAATGGCCCCATTTTCCATCTTCAATCCCACTTGGTAGAGTAGAGTTCTGGCATTGCCAAGAACTCTACTCTATAAAACAAAGGCATCAATAAATCTGGCTGGATTATCCTCCACAATGTAGTTCTCAATCATGTCGGGAAGCAACAGGAGCTGTCTCCTGCCTGCACCTGAAACGTATGATTCACTCATTACATAGTATGTTACGGCTTCATGAATAAATCTATCGTTTATAAATGCCGTAAAACACTGGTTTCAATAATTTTCACACACTCTAGATGGTGAGGGAATTATATTGTATCAAACCGCGAATCACTAGCGATCATGAAAAAACCAGTAGTTCAACGGATCAGGCATTAAGGCGTTCTTCAGCAGACTTTAATTAATCAGGAGACTTGTAAACAGGAAGTTGGGTAGTACAAAGGCGGAAAATGGTCATAAAGATCTGATATTTATGCCATATGCAGTATACGGTGTCGCACCCTTCACGGGTGCGTGG
>JAJYRT010000052.1:4272-11153 GCA_021793945.1 Thermoplasmata archaeon | reverse complement strand
TAAATTTCACGCCTGTTGTATATTATGATTGAGACAACCAGGCTTATGACCAGATATCCTACCATTATCACTAACCCTTCCCATACATATGGCGTATATGAGGTTACTGAGAATCTGCCGTTCCCAATAACAGTTTTGTGCGGGCCATATGGCACGACAAGAATGTCGGTGACTATCTGTCCCCCGTAGGTCAGTATGAACCATGGCTCAATGTTTGTGAGATCCAGAACGCCCGTGACAATGGAAAAAACAAGCAACATCAGAATAATTGCAGTAACTAATGCCGTGGACCCGTTCCTGAACATCGAGCTGAACAGGAAGCTAAGGGCTATGGCAGATGCCACGAAGACCAGAGAAAGAAGGTATGATTCACCGACCTGAACAGGCACTCCCCTGTACAGATAAAGCATACCCAGCGACCCAAGAACATAGTAAAGGGTAACTATTGCCACCCCTATGGCAAGTGCACCCAGATATCTTCCAATGAGAATGGATACCCTCTTGACAGGCTGCGAAAGTACAAACGATCCCGTCTTCAGTGAAAAATCTGTAGCCATGGCGTCTCCGCCCAGAAATGCGCCGAGTATGATCACCAGGTCGGTAACGAATGCGAAGTAAAATGTGTCAAAGCCTGCTGCGGTAGGGGGAGTTGGGACGACTCCACCTCCTATGAGTCCGTAAATAACGGCAGTTATGAGTGCAATCAATATTATGAAAAATATGAATCTTTTTGTTCTGAGGTAAAACTGGAGATTCTGGTCCATGAATACTTTTGTTTCCCTGACCGCCGACATCATAGCTGTCCCTCCCGGATAAGCTTGATATAAGTATCTTCCAGCCCCTCGGTATTATTCTTCCCTCCGAACTTGCTGGAAACATTCTCAACGGTATCTATGAGCAAAATTTTTCCGCCATTGATGAAAATTATGTCATCGGCAACATCCGTGACTTCATATAGCAGGTGAGAGCTCATTATGATTAGCTTATCCTTCTTCATCTCCTTGAGGACCTCCCGTACGTCTTTTGCCTCGGCGGGATCCAAACCGCCTGTGGGTTCGTCAAGCAGCAATATGTCAGAATCGGGGAGAAATGTTGCAGCCAGCATTACCCTCTGCTTGTTTCCCTTAGACATCTTTCCCGTCTTCTTTGTCAGGGATTCAAGGTGAAGCTTGTCAGCGAGATCCGTGATTCTCTTCTTCGTATCTACAGGATTCATCCCCCGGATCCTGCCGACAAATTCTAGAAATTCCGATGCAGTCTGGTGTGGATATGGTTCAGGTGATTCAACGAGCGCAGAGATGCTGGAAAGCGCCTCGGCGGGGTTCTCCCTTACGTCTATTCCATTAACAATAGCATTTCCTGAAGTCGGAAAAAGGAGGTTGCTGAACAACTTGAGAGTGGTGGTCTTCCCGGCACCGTTAGGGCCGAGATACCCGACGAGACCGGGCTTGTCAAACTTGAAATTCAGGTCAGTAACTCCTCTTTCAACACCAAAACTCTTGGTGAGGTTGATAGCGGATATTTCCATGGAGGGGTCATTGCTTTTTCCCTATTTAACTTAGCGACATGTTTTAAATACTGTTATAATAAGAATGACCTATCAGAGATGGTGCAGCGGGGCAGGCTTATTGCTTTCTAAATGAAAAAGATGAACCTTCCGCCTAGAATCATGATTGTAGTTTTGCCCGTTTTTGAAATGTAGTTTAGTGACCCAAAGATTTGGATTTTGTACAATCTTCTCATCGCCTTACCGAGGAGGAATTGCCATCCATGTTTTAACGGTCGAGAGCTTTGTGGAAAGCTTATATGAGAAATTCAGATGAGAAAGAATGAACAAAGCCCGTGTAAAACGAGGCACAATTTTGCTAGTGGCCGGTCTTGCAATTATTGCAGTCATCATGGTTAATGGCTATGTCTCATATGATCTTGGACACAATTTTCACGAACTTAAAGCAGGCATCTATTCCTCAAACTCTTTATCCATGACAGGTTCAAAAATACTTGAGGTTTTTTCAAACAATCTCTCCTCTTCACATCTTATTCCAACTGCAGATCTACCATTGATTAACGCTTCCAATGTGAAGATATACTCCGTTCCACCAGTAACGGCATCAGAAATCGAGATGGGTGGAGTTTTCTATTCAGTCTCCAATGGCTATATGTTTGCACATCTATCTGGATCATACAGCCTGGTAATAATATCTAACGCATACCCCGCGACACAATATTCAATGATAAACACGAGTCTTCCGTACTCATTGTATCCGTATTTCATGATATTGGCAATACTGTCATTTCTTGCCTTCCTGATCATCGGTTCAATCTATCTTGTTGATGGCCTAATTTGGAAGCCTCCGGAAACCCCATAGTTCCATCATTCAGGCTCTTTTCTCTGTAACCGTAATGACATATCGAACTGTCATGGGCATGTGCCCCCACAACCTTTTTGCCACATCTGGAACTCATGTTCCGGCAATAGTGTGGGACAAAAGAAAAACAATAAATCTTGCTGGCATTCTTCCTGCGACAGTTCACACAAAACTCCTATTTCGTCCTGGATGATGCTATTGTTACTGTGAGGATTTCGCGTCCACCGGAGTCAATACACCTGTCGTTTGGGCCGCAGTATATCACGGACTGTTCCGGCTCAAGCTTGTCTCCGGAGAGAGAGTCTGTGTTATGGGATTCCATGAGGTCTTCCGCATCTATCATATACCATTTCAGATGATCGTTCTCCACCGACAGCAGGTATCCCCTGAGTTCTTTCACCGGGAAGCCACTCAAGGGATCCTTTTCCGATGTGAAGGACCTGAGTATCACGGATACTATCTGGCTGTTCTTTATTGTCCTCGTGAGAATGGCCCTGAAACGGGAATTCTGCGAACTGTTTGTCCCAAGGAACAGCTTCTCACCCTTCCTGGTGACGTCCCATGTTTCAGTTCCCCTTTCAGACAGATATGTCAGTATACCGGTAGTTGAGATGTGCCTATCCAGTTCATCCATGAAGCTATCGATGTCAAGACTCAATTCGATCACAGGAATATACATAAGAGCATATATATTCAATTGACGCTCTGCACGAAAGTGAAAGCGAAATTTAAGCGTTCCCGGTATGCTATGAGCATAACTTATCCAGTTCCGGAACAGAAAGTTTGAATGGTGAAATATCATTGTCATCTGTGATAGACTGCGAAGATTTAGGTGAGATGATTATCTACACCAAGACGGGCGAGCAAAGAACTATTGACCATGAGATTACAGTTAAACTTTGCAGGCAGGCCCAGGACGAGGGCGTTGGTATAGAGGAGATAATAAAGAGGGACCTTGAGCCGACGTTGAAGATGATCAAGTTCAGGGATTGAAACAAAAAAGAATTTAACTTAAATATATATACTATAACATTGACAGAAGAACTGAGAGAAAGGTCGCTGAGAATCGTCCCGGTTGTGGAACATGATCCGGAGGATCGCATGGTTTCCTTTGCTACAGTGTTAAAGGGAAACCCAGGTCATTATACCCATTCGCTGTCAAGGATGCTTGAGATTGGGGATGAAATTTCCGTACCATACGAGATTGTTATAGGTTACGAGCCAAACCCAGACGCGCTTGCAGGCATAGCTAAGTCCATCAAGCAAAAATTTCCACAGGTCATTATAGCAAGGCTTGATCACGGTAATTCCGGTTCCTGCAAGAAACAGGTCTCTGCAAGATGCTCTGGAAAGTTCCTGGTTTTCTTTGATCTGGATTACATTTATGACTATTCCCACGCAGACCTCATACTCAAATTCATTAACCTGATGGAAAAGAAGATGCTTTTCACAGAACTGCCTGTTATACCAATGTCGCTGCTCAACGAGGCGGGAGGTTGGCGTGAACTTGAGGCTGGCGAGGATGTTGACCTTTACAGCAGGATTGCTGTTCTGTCCGGAATAATAGCCTATCCTCGCAGTGAACTTGAGGACTATGAGTGCGTTGCTGGATCACAGCGCAATCTTTCTGCTAATATCATCAGGAGAACTGCCAGAAATTTTACCACGATGCGTGACCTTATGATCGGATGCAATTATGGGATAGGGGATATGATGCTGTTTAACAGGGATCGCGGGATTTTCACCAGGGTCGGCCTGTGGATATTCTTCACAGCATGCTTCGTTGGAACCAAGTTCTCGTCAGTTCGAGCGGTCAGGTTTGACAGGAACAACTACCTGGTCTTCATGGAGAGCCTTGCCGAGTCTCTCATCCTTAAGGATCATCTCAGGTTCGATCGCCCTGAAGACAGGATAACCCTTGGGCTCTCGAGAAGCGAGCTCTCTTACCTGACCAGGAAAAGCAAGACATGGCAGCAGGTCAAGGACTCCCTGGATGCCTACATTCATGTTGACACGTAAGTGTGATTGCGCAAAGATGCAATTATTTCATTATGTTGCGCTTAGCGCGGCATCAAATTACCGTTTTATAGTTAAAAAAGCTTTAAATCAGGTCTTTATTTGACCAAGAATGCGTTCCCGATATACTACAATTAGACTACTTATTGTCATTGGTCTTGTATTGGTCGTATTCCTATTCGGTCTTTTCCCTGTCACCCAACATGGAGAGGTTGGCGTGGTAAGATCTCCTAATTCATCTCCTGCAGATAACGGCCGGATTGCAATTGGAAATGGCGTTACGAGAACCACTTATTACCTGTTCCAGAACCTTACAGTAATGCCTGGCTCGAAATTGGTGGTCAATGATACAAACCTGATTCTTGTTGGTGAAACTGGATCAGTCATGAACATTGATGATTATGGATCTGCATGGATCAACAATTCAGTCATTAGCACTGCCACCGTAAACGGCGCAGGCAACATTACCCTTAACATGAATATTGGAAATGGATCTATGACCGGAGGCGCTTCCCTGTTCACAAGCAATTCTAGCTTCGGATTTCACGGTTCCCTGAACATTGACCACTCCGTCACACGATTTCTATCATCAACCATAGGCACGCAAAATTCATCCACCCCTTCCATTGCGAGGGGCCTTAGCATCAAGGCTGTAAACAGCACCATCTACTCATACAACACAACCTATGACGGCCTTTACCACAGATCCGCTGTCGGTTCCTATGTTAACGGATACCTGATCGCTCCGGCATCCGGGAACTCCGGATCATTTGGAGAAGCCGGTTACAACAAGATCACTTTCACGCATGGAAATGTAACTGCTCCCACTGCGTATGACGATTCGATTATCGTTAACATGACATTTAGCGGCAACGACAGCAGCGGCCTTGATTTCATCAACGTCATGGCCAATGGGACAACTATTGAAAATTACACATTTCCAAGTACCGGCGGAGACAGTATTCTCGAATCTGTTTCCATTCCTGTTAAAGTCCCGGTTCCTGTAAGTCAGGCCAGCGCATACTCCTCTTCCGGCTTTACAGCATGGTACGGGCTTAATGCTAATACACGGATAGAAATCAAGAGCGTTGAAATAACACTTTTATCCAATGATACTGAAGCAAGGTATGGTATGGGGATGTTCAACATCCTACTCTATAACTCAACATATCTGTCTGTCAGGGACACCATCCCTCTCGGCTTCCAGCACACTTTTACGACAGGAAGGATACTTAACCCCGAAAAGAACATGCTAATCTTAAATGGCAATTCCACAGCGTATCTTGTCAGCGGCGAATACAGCAATGGGACATACGTTGATTCGCCATTCATGGTTTCCAATCACTCCGCCATTATGCTTTACACCTATGAACAGCTGAAATTCATCACACCCAATGGACGCTTCATGAACGGAACTCCATCCGTGATGCCCGCAATGATTTCAACTCAACTGTCCGCAGTTGCCGCCCTGTGGAATCATGATCTTTCCATCATGATCGGGGAGTCTGGTTTTTCCTTACCATTCTTGCAGGACGGAGGATTTGGTTTCTCTCTTGCCAACTCCCTTTTGAATTCATCAAATAATCTGACCTACGTGGGGGACTATTCAGTGGAAATGGCTGGCATCACTTCGTATTTCTCAGTTGCTCCGTTCCCCGCTCCAATCGCGGCAAACGTGATACAAAAATTCAACCTGGACCTTCCGGATCTTTTCCTCTCCTTAGACACAAAGTCGGTAACAGTGGGGAATTCGACATTGAACTTGACTATTGCTTCAACCGGCACGATATCACTGGGTAACATCACACTTGATATTGGAGGGTTTGCCGAGACAACAAACCTGATCGGATCGCACCAGATGATGCTTGGTTCCGAAACACCCATGATCCTTCGCGGATCTTACTCAATTCCAGTTTCAACACAACCCGGCAACTACATCGCCACTGTTATGCTCAAATGCAACAATTACACACTCGAGGGAAAGAATTTTTCCATGCTTTTCCCAATATCTGTGGAACCAAGCATTAGGATCATGGTCAGCAATTTTTCTGCCAGCTCATCGGGAAATGAAATTGAAGCGTCTTTCTTCGTGTCAAACGTTGGACTCAACGGGGCATCCTACCTGCTTCAAGCCAGAATGATGTCTTCCGGAGGTTACAATTATACCCTGACCAGGCTTTTGACCATTCCATCCGATTCTAAATACCCGGTGTCGCTCACATTCAACTCTACGCGAGAAGTCACGTCCTTCAACCTATTCTTTTCCCCGGGAATAAACGGCGGCCGGCCATATAATTTCACCTTTAACCAGTCCGTTGCAATAAAGATGACAAAGAACCCAGTGGTGACATTCATGCAGAGCGGTCTCCCCCCTTACACTGTATGGTCAGTCTCGGTTGGAAACATGACCTCCATGGGATTTGGTGAAAGCCAGAACATATCCCTGCCGGAGGGAAACTACACCGCTACCATCACCTCCTTCAATGGAAATTTCTC
>JAJYRT010000052.1:0-4172 GCA_021793945.1 Thermoplasmata archaeon | reverse complement strand
CCCCTTACACTGTATGGTCAGTCTCGGTTGGAAACATGACCTCCATGGGATTTGGTGAAAGCCAGAACATATCCCTGCCGGAGGGAAACTACACCGCTACCATCACCTCCTTCAATGGAAATTTCTCTGTCCAGACCGTGAATTTCTCCGTTTCCCTGAAAAACTTCACAGTGATGGTAAAGTTTGTATCACCCGTCATCAAGCTGCCAACGGCTGCATACGACATCGGCCTGATTTATGACGCTGGCGCAATAGCATCAATTTTGCTGGCCACCTATGGAGTTCTTCAATGGCGCAGTTTAAGCATATACTATGTCTGCACAGCGTGCATGAAGTCATACAGGAGAAGATTGATCCACAGGCACCGGCATGAATGAACGCCAGTCGGCATGATCTGCACCTTGGTCAGTGGTGACTTCAATGACACTAATCCAGGAAGCTCAGGTTCTCGCGCAATATGGAGGTAACATATCCTTTTACCTGGGAGAACTGCAACTTTGGCGGCATTGGCCTCTCATCTGCGCTGACTACAACGTCCAGGACTGCTGGGCCTTCAGTGGAAAGCAGTTCTGATACCCCCGCAGCAAGGTCACTGTATTTTTCAACCCTGATGCCTTTGATCCCGATGGCGTTTGCTATTCCGGCAAAATTCTGTGGATACAGATCAACACCGAAATCCGGGTACCCCATCACCTCTTCCTCGAACTTTATCATTCCAAGTTTTGAATTGTTGAACACCACTATCTTCACCGGCCTTTCATATTTCGCTGCAGTTATGAGTTCCATCATTGTCATGGCAAAGCTGCCGTCGCCCACGAGTGCGATGACCTGCCGGTCAGTTGCGAAGGAAGCGCCAATGGATCCAGGTATTCCAATGCCCATGCTCCCGAGCCAGGAGGAATAGATGAATCTCCTGCCCGCGCCCGTCCTGAAATTTCTTACCGTCCATACGGTGACATTTCCGGTGTCCGCAATAATCACTGCATCCTTTGCAGCTTTCCTTGAAAGCTCAGCAGCAACAGATTCCGGGAGAATTGGATCAGATGCCTTATTCTCCATTGCGACCATATCTCTTATCCATTTTTCCTTGCCATTTGCGAGGGTCTGGAACAATTTTGCCTTCTTCACGTCAGGCTTGATGTTATCGAGAAAATATTTTGCTGTGCAGACAATCGGGATATCCACCGGAACCCGCTTCCCTATCTTCCCCGGATCGGTATCGACCTGTATCTTTCTGACTCCATCAGGTATGAATTGAACGTAGGGGAAGGATGTGCCTATCATGACAAGAAGATCCGATTCCCTGAAGGCATCAACGGATGGCCTGGTACCGAGCAGCCCAATGCTGCCCATGACCCTTGGGTCATTGTCGTCAACTATGCCCTTGCCATTAAGAGCGTACACTACGGGGGAGCCTGTGGCGTCTGCAAAGGCATAAATCTCAGGCTCAAGGCCTGTACACCCTCTTCCTATGAAAAGCACCGGTTTCCTGGATTCGTTAATTGCCTTCCTTGCCTCGGCCAGATCAGGTGCGTAATCAAGTCGTGGGAAAATCCCCGGAGACAGATTAACCATCTTTGGGGCGGACAGCCTGAGCACGTCTACGGGAAGGTTGATATGGGCAACGCCTCTCTTAAAAAGCGCCTCCCTGTAAGCCCTGACAACAATCTTTTCTGCATTCTCCGGGTTCACGATCCTCGCGTTGAATACTGAAACATCCTCGAAGAGGCGGTTCGTATCTATCTCCTGGAAATAATCGCTGCCAATGAGGTCTGTCTCTATCTGGCCGGTGAGTGCAATCACGGGCACCCCTTCCATTTTCGCGTCATACAGTCCATTAAGCAAGTGTATTGATCCTGGGCCGGACGTGCCAACGCAGACGCTTACCTTTCCTGTAAGCTTTGATTCAAATGATGCTTCAAGGGCTGCTCCTTCTTCGTGCCTTGTCTGGATAAAACTTATCCGGCTGTTCTGCCGAATGGCGTCCATCAATGGGTTCAGGGAATCCCCCGGAATGCCATAAATCCTTTCAACGCCCATGCTGACCAGGGAATCAATTACTGTATTCGCGACCTTTCCACTCATGTTTCAAGTTACGCCCTTATGGTATTTAAACGCCGTAGCCTCAGTGCTTGTATGAAAGTTGGACTCACCTTGAACTGGTTGCTGGCCATATGCATATCCCCGCCGCTGCAACAACTTCGCAATTTCTGTGTTCACCACAACCAGAACGTTGGAATTTAAGCACTTTCCACAATGAGATTGCCACCCGTCGAAATTGTTAATTCAGTTCTTGTCCATTCTAATGATTTGCCAAATAAGAGTCAAATAAGGTTAAATATTGTGTAAGGTTGTCCTTACAATGATAGAAATACTAAGCGTATTGATACTTTCTGCAGTAATGGGTTTGTCAATTTTCATAACGCTTCCACTGGTTGTTCACAAGAACATGAAAGAATCAGCTTCAAGGTTTCTTGGCGCCATCGCTGTCGGGATACTGATCTTCCTGATTGCCGACGTTTTCACGGATTCCGCTTCAATTATGTACAATGGTTCACTGGCAGGTTACGGTACCAACCTGTTATATGATACAATCTTTTCAGTTTCATTGATACTTGGTTTTGGTATATTGTTTCTTGCTGAATTCAGGTCAAAGACTTCAGGCTCGCCATACCTGCTTTCCTTGTTCATTGCACTTGGAATTGGTTTTCAGAACCTCACCGAGGGGCTTGTTTTTGGCGCCTCTTACAACGCCATAGGCCCTGTTGGGATCACTCTCGTGATCCTTGTCGGCTTCATCCTGCAGAATATGATGGAGGGATTTCCCATTGCATCTCCCTTTCTTGGAAAGCAGGAAAAGCGGATGATACCAATGGTACTCCTGTTACTTGTTGGAGGTCTCCCCACCATAATTGGCGGAGGTGCTGGCTATTTTTATTCATCAACCCCCCTTGATATGGTATTCGACGGGCTTGCCATCGGTGCAATGTTCTACGTGATCCTCCCGATACTACGGGCACTGATGAAAGATGCGAGCAAGTCAGCGGTCATGTCCATTTACATTGGATCATTTGTCGGTTTTATCCTTGGATTCCTGGTGAACCTGATCTGATCCGGATGTCCAGATTATGATAGGGCACAACCAAATTAACAATTTCAGTCAGCCAGAACCTGCACCGCTTATTTTTTGAGCGCGCATTTCCACAGTCCGATGTGCTGTTACACCCCAATACATCACTGGAGTAAAAACTGGGGTTTTACGAACCCATGTCCGTGGGAGAAACCGCGTTCATCCATGGAATATAACGCATAGTTATAATACATGATAATAGCGAAAATCGTTGGCACCTGACCGGGATGTTTTTGCATGACTAGTTATAGCGTGGAATTATGTGTGACTGCAAAGAGTGGCGGATATATTCTTCTAGTTGGAACTGACAGGGAAAAATTGATCATCGGAAAGCTTTTTCTTCTCGAAGAAGACGTGAACAAAATTTCCGTGGATTCCACCGGACAGCATGGTTAGGGAGTGGAAGCAGTCGAGCAGGGACCTGCACGTCAGAAAGGGCTAGAGTGTTGCACCCTGCGCTCCTGATCCCTGTACCGTATACACTAGAACACAGTGCGGGCATTTTTTCAGGTGTGGCGATTCTAGAAAAGCTTGGGAAGAGGTTACAGGTCTGCACATGGCACCACGCAGAGAAAATTGGGGCATAGACCGGGGATGTTGGAACAACTGGACTGACATCTCAGCCGTTAATACCACCCAACTAACTGGCAAGCTTTGATCCGGCCTTATGTATGGAGATTTACATTCTACCATATTCGGGAACCCATGAGGTTGTACATATTCAAGCGGCATGATAGGATTTACCTCTAGGGAAATATTTATATATTCTACCAAATATTCGCTACTAATGAATATTAAGATAATTGTGGCGTTATTGCTTGTTTCCACGATGCTATCCTCGTCTGGAGGTATATTGGCGAGCCCCGGGGTAACCGGCGACAGCCAGCCTATTCACTTTCAGGGGAGCCCCAGCATTTTCGCTGGAAACGTAACGGTATATCCCAACGGCACCATATCGTCTCAATCTGCCCCAATTGTCAGGTCTGGGCAGCAATATACATTGACTGGGAACATCAACGGTTCTCTGAGATTTGAGGCGAGC
>JAJYRT010000051.1 GCA_021793945.1 Thermoplasmata archaeon | reverse complement strand
CCTGGGGGTAGATTATCCGCGTGTTACTGAGCGGTACGCCGGGGTCTTGCGACCCCTAGACTCGCATGGCTTAGTCGAAACCTGATAGCAGTGGCCGCCGGCAGGATCAACCGGAGTTAATTCCTGTTTAGGCGATTATTTTAAAATTGAAATTGGCGAGCCACAGTTTGCACCTTTTCACGTGTCAGAAGTGAGCTTGTATTCTCACAACTCCATATTTCCCAACCTTGGAATGTTCTGGATCATTTAGGTCATCCGACCGTGGTCACCAGAGTGCCTTGTTAGTTGGTTTTATTTCATGTTGCATCGCACAATTAGTGCGTAATATCCTCAATGGCAGGTCGATATATAACTCTTTCGTACGCTCCTTTGGCAATCATTTACCGTTAGGAATTCCCCACTCATCCCTCTTGTGAATCCTGAAATTTGTGGCATTTATGAATCAAGTTCACGCGTTATGTATGCTTCGTCGTACCAATTCTCTTGACAGGCTGGATAATTCCAAGCCTCTATCATTTCTTCATAAGAGAAATAACGCCAAATAATCGCCATAGGTACGTTTCTATGGAGGAAATTGTCTGTTAATTACAGCCATCATCCACCAGAATTCACTATGAAATATCTTCTTCATTGTGATTTTATTCTTTCATTCCTGGAGTTGTAAGCGGAGTTCATCATATCACTGTTATAAAGTGATTCACGGAGTGAGTTGCCAAAGATCATCTCAGTTCCACAGTCAACAAATTCCAATGCCCTTTTCCTTGTCATCACTTCTTTCCTGAAGAGCATTCCCGAATTCACGCCTGCGGAAAGTGCAACAGCGGCGGAACTCCTCAAGGGAGGTCTACGAGTTGTCACTCTGTGAAGCAGGAACCTCACACCCTTCAGGAGTGGGAGGATGTCAGGTATCTTTGATAACCGCACTACTGTCCAGATATACGATATTCTCTTTCATCTCTCATTCCACTGACAAGTCCGGATATATTTTGTCTTAGTTCTATCTGGTCAAAATCCAGTTCTGTCCCCCCTTCGTTGAGAATTTCATTATATAATCTTCAAAGTTGTAAATCAACTCATCTTCTATTGCTATCTGAAGGAGCGATGATGTCCACGCCCCTTTCAACGGCAAGATTCTCCAGCTTCGCCCAGACCTGCTGGTCTATAGAAATGTTTGTTTTAGTTTTCATTACGGTACCCTACACTGGGGTATATTATCATTTACCGAAACACCGCCTTACGTTAAACATTACTGTGCCTAAAGCAAAGATGTGACTTACATAGGCAACCTCCATATACACAATTACGAACGTTCCTATCGTATTGAATCCAAGTTAATTGCCCAGCAAACTGTTTACTCTGAGTTGGCGAAGTATAATTGCCAGAAAAACACTACGGAGAATTGTGCAACCCTTAATTTTGCCTGGGGGTAAAGGTTCAATTTACTGTTGATCTGAAGAGCTATTACCTTGCTAACTTTCTTATAGTTATGGGAATAACGTTGTTGTCAAATTCCAGTATGGCAATATCAACCGGATCAACCATAACGGATGGTACGTCTATGATAACCGGAGCGCCCATGGATATCTGCAGCGCCCTTGCACCAATAATTCTTGCCTTTTCAAATTTAGTGAGAGTCATGAGGATCAAAGAAGTCTATGGTTAATTAATCGCTGTATAATAAATTTTTTATGATGACAGTATCTCCGAAACATGGCGTCAGAATTCTACTAGATCTTAATCCCTTAAACCCATGTTTTCAGTCAATTCGCAGGTAAATCATCATGCGATTCAATGACTTTCACAAGAGCATCGAGAACTGGTTTCCTTTCCCTGTCCTTCTGTATGATGGGTTCGCGTGGATTGGGTCGTATGAGTTCTTCTGCTGCATTCAGTTCTGCTTTTGTGATGGATATGAGTTCCTCCCGTCAATCTATTATAGGTGGTAGTGGCATATGATCTGCAATATGACAGGAAATACTTCAGATACGAAATTTCTTATTGCATGAGCCACATGCTAAACCCAGGTTCAAAACGAAGCAAAACCTGATAAGGACATCCTACCGGTATATCATCGGTACTTATCAACTGGAACTTGACAGTGTCCGCCTATGCATCCTTTAAAATACTATATGTATTTACCTATATGTGTATACAAATATCAAATTCGATTTTAGCCATTCAGACATTGCAGTTATTGGTGGTTCTAGCGGAATAGGTAGCGAAGTTTGCTTGCAGCTAGGGATCAGAGGTGCAAATGTAGGTATACTAGATATAGATGAAAATGGGGGAAGGACAACAGTTGAACAGGTAAAAAATAATTCCGTTAAATCTCAATATTTCTTCACGGATGTAACCAAAGAGAAGTCGATCAGAGAATCTATTGAAGAATTCATCAGGGTCTTCAAAAAAATGGACGCAATGATCTATACCGCATCTATAATCAACAGAAAACCCTTTTTGGATCTTACTTGGGATCAAATTGAAAGACTTTTCAAGATCAACCTGCAAGGCCCTATGATAGCAACTCAATCTGCTCTCGAACATATGATAAGTCAGGGTTATGGCAGAATAGTCTTATTTTCGTCTGCCAATTCCCAAGGTGCTAAAAATAATTCTGATTATGCTGCATCAAAGGCAGCCTTGGATTCATTTACCAGGTCTCTTGGCGTGGAGATAAGGGACATGCAAAAGGACATTACCATCAATTCAGTAGTACCACCCCCCACACTAACAGAACTCTGGAGCAGGGGGAGGACACAAACTCAGATAGAGCAGGCTGTAAAAACCGGGGAAGTTTATTCGACAAAAGAGATGATATCTACAATACTCTTCCTCACCAGCAGCGAATCTGGTTCCGTGAGTGGCCAAATAATTTCACACAAAGCCAACTTATTGAGGATACCAAACAAATAGTCAAAAATTACATAAGATTAGCTAGAAAAGCTGGGACCTAAATGTATACAATAGTGCAAAGATTTTAATAGCGTTAGAGGATAATTTACAATGACTTCAATAGAGCAACATAAAGATGATCAACACTTTGTCAGTTTTTACGATTTTGATAGCGAAGTACTTGGAAATGTGAAATTGCCAGGCAATATTGAAATTCATGACGTGACGCTTAGGGATGGGGAACAACAGGCTGGGATAACTTTCAGGCGAGACGATAAGATAAAAATTGCGACTAAGTTGGCAGAATCGGGCACTGATAGAATTGAAGCAGGAATGCCTTCTGTTTCTGCAGAAGATGCAAAAGTCGTCAAGGAAATTTCCCATCTTGGATTGGGGAGCAAGATTTACGCCTTCGCCAGATGCATGAAACAGGATGTAGATAATGCAATAGCAGCTGATGTTGATGGGATAGTCATGGAAATACCATCAAGTGACCATCTCATAAAGTATGCATATGGATGGGACGTTGAGAAAGCGGTGAAGTTATCCGTCGAGGCGACGACTTATGCACACGAACATGGCCTCAAGATCACCTTCTTCACAATAGATGCCACGAGAGCGCCCTTTGATACGTTCTGGAAAATTGCCGGACAGGTTATCAAGGAGGGGCATATGGATTCCTTCGCTCTAGCTGATACATTTGGTGTGCTTAATCCGCAGGCCACAATGTTCTTCATAAAAAAGATTAAGTCAAAAACTGATAAACCTGTTGAGATACATGCACATAATGATTTTGGACTTGCAGTCGCAAACACAATTTCGGCCGTACTTGGAGGGGCGTCAACTATCCATGTCAGTCTCACCGGAATAGGAGAGAGGAGTGGTAATGCTTCACTTGAAGAAAGCGTTATGGCTCTGAAATATCTTTACGGGATTAAAACAAAAATAGATACCAGGATGTTGAGACCACTGGCGGTTCTTGCTAGAGAACGGTCCGGGGTGAAATTCCCGCCTCAGAAGCCGATAGTAGGCGATGGTATATTTTCCGTGGAATCAGGGATTCTTACGAACTGGTGGAGAAGACTTGAAAAAATGAATATGCCTCTAGAGATGTTCCCATTTCTGCCTGAGGTTGTTGGTCAGTCGAATGTTGAGATAATTAACGGAAAGAAGAGCGGCATCGACACGATTTACTATAAAGCCGACCAGTTTGGCATAAAACTTGACGAAGCGGAGGCTTTGACAATCCTTAGAAAACTCAAAAATATTTCATTGGCAAGAAAAGGTCCGATTAGTGATGAGGAACTCAAGGCGCTAATGGACAAAAATCCCATAGGGAAGTGATAAAATATGTATGTAGTGGAAACAACATCGTTTGTAAAGAGTCCGTCTGACGAAATGAAGAAAGTACACAGGGAATACCTGTTGAAGATGCTGAATTCCGGCAAACTAAAACTGGCAGGGCGCATGGTCGACAACACCGGTTCGTTCTTGGTGTGGGAAGCAGCAACCGTTGAAGAGGCAAAAGCACTGGCATCATCTGACCCTTATTTCAGCAACGGTCTAACCACATTTGTACTGAAAGGCTGGAGTATATTCTGGAACGGATTCGTCAAACCTCCAATTATTCCAAAAGATTAGGTTCCCAGTGAACCGTTTTTATATTTTTATTCCACATAAAGTTTCTTAAAAGCGGTTTTTTTTGCAAAATCCAGAACAGCATCCAAGTGTCTTTCCATGGCCTCTTTTGCTGTCCTGGGATCACTGTTGAGAATCGCTTCGATGACCTGCTGATGATCCTTGAACTCATCGGATCTTCTTTCAACGGAGACAAGAAGGCTTATCCTGACAATCTTGAGATGTAACAAAGTTTCGGCTAAGAACTTTTTAAGATACTCATTTCCTGCGATGTCCGCTATCATTTCGTGCAGATGTCCATTAAGATTTGCAATCTCCTCAGGAGTGGCATCCTTGAATTCTGATTTCATCTTCATTGTTTTCATCAGGAAGGATAGTGATTTTTTCTGGTTTGAATTGATTTTTTCGGCACACAGCTTAGCAGCATTTCCTTCCAAAATCTTTCTTACCTCGTAAAGCTGAATGATGTCCTCTTTTGAAATGAAAGATACAGAGTACTTATTTCCATCCTTGGTTAGCAGACCCTGATGCTCAAGAGCAAAGAGCGCTTCTCTAATTGGAGTCCTGCTCATTGGAAGAATTTTTGAAAATGCATTTTGCGAAACTGGGGACCCCAATTTTATATTCCCCACGATAATACTATTCAAAATCTGGTCATACGCTATCCTCGAAAGGTTGGTGTTTTCTGCCATGATGAGTGCTGATTATTATTCCTAAAATTAAGTTATTGTTTGAATTTGAAAAAATTTTGTTGCAGAATTACTATGACCCTGATAGTAATGAAGGTAAAAAGACTTCAAACCTATCTTTGCTCCATCATATCACTACACGTTTCAAAAGAGTCAGTATTCTCTGGGATAAAGTGAAGTTGTGGCACAGTAGAATCGTAGTAGTATTATTACTACAATGGCGTACCAGAATATATGGAAAAACCCGTAAAACGCGTGGTTCCGGAATTTTGTAGTGTTATACACAGGAGAAGTCGGGTTCAAAACTCCAAAATAACTCTACCCATCGAAGTACCGCTTCTGACTAAAGATATTGCCTCATTCGCTGATTCCAGAGGGAGTTTGTGTGATATAATGGGCTTCACTACGCGGTTTTTTATGAGATCGACGGAAATCCTTAAGTCATTCCTTGTGTATGATCTCGATCCTTGAATTTTAATGGCATCCAGAGCTATTTTTTTATAATCGAGGCTAATTGTTGACGAAGAGTAGCCAACCACTGAGAGTGTACCACCCCTCTTGAGTGAATTTATAGCAACTGGAACTTCCTGGGGGTCCCCTGCAAGATCTACCACATAATCCGCACCAATACCATGGGTATATTCCTTGATCTCCTTCACGTAATCTGTCTGTATGCTGTTGACTGTAAATGCAGCTCCCAAACTGCTCGCCAGTTGAAGTTTTTCGTCCTTCCTGCCGACAACAATGACGTTAGATCCAGCACTCTTAAGTATCTGGATAGCAACCATAGCCAATCCACCTGTACCGATCACAACCACATCCCTATTTATCAAATCCCCGAGGTTCCTTATAGCAAGGAGTGGTACAGCTACTACCCCTCCTGCTAGGGCTGCAAAAGGAAAATCCATATTGTCAGGTACAGGTATAAGATTTCTTAATGGAACGTCAACATATTCTGAGAACGCGCCATTGATGGAAATACCCATGCTACCCTTCACAGCAAGGCACACATTTTCCCTGCCAGATAGGCAATTTTCACACTCTCCGCAGGTGATGTGCGGGTGCATAACAAATCGTTTACCAACGTAATCCTTGTATTTCTGTGAATCTGAATTTACCTCCTCGACCTGACCTGCTGGCTCATGCCCTGGAATGAAAGGCAATTCGGGGTGAAAACCAACTCCGTCCACCAGTTTAACGTCAGTTGCACAAACGCCGTTTGCTCTTATCTTCACTCTTGCATAGTCGCGTTGTAGCGGTTTCATTTCTGAAGACATTGCTACAAGTTTTTTTCCGTATTCGACTATGGCCATGTAATGATTGATCGTCATAGTCCCACCGGTATGGGCGAAAATTCGTCATGATGTAATATTTCAGATCTCGTAAGTTTGCCAGAAAGCACTTTCGACAAAGCTTCGAATATCTTCTCACCGCCGAAATCTATAGATTTTGCTTTGCTAATGATCTCACTGACATCCACGTCAATATGATCTTTCATTGTTATGATGGAATTAGGATTGCCTGTAATCTTCATGACAGGAGCTACCGGCGATCCCACAGGGTTCCCCGATCCTGTAGTGAACAGGATAACAGATGCACCTGCAGCAGTAAGGGCAGTAATGACTTCTGTAGCCGCAGACGGCGAATCCATGAAATAAAGGCCTCTGTCCGTGGGCGGTGTGGCATAATCAAGAACCCCTTTTATTGGAGAAGTTCCTGATTTCATTATTGACGCTATGGACTTTTCCTCTATTGTGCTTATACCTCCCTTAATGTTATCAGGAACAGGGTTAGTCCCTATGAGATCAACGCCAAGAGAGATTGCAAGATCCTCATTTCTCTTTGCCACTTCCATGATTGCTCTGGAAACATTACGGTCTATTCCTCTCTTTGCGAGGATGTGTTCCGCACCTATTATCTCGGTGGTTTCAGAGAAAATGGCTGTACCGTTTAGGGATATCACTCTATCTACGGCCTTTCCAAGCGCTGGATTTGAGGCGATGCCCGAGGTCGCATCACTGCTGCCACATTTGAGTCCAAAGCTGAATTCTGATATCGGGATGGGTTCCCTCTGATATTCAGAACTTTCCTGTACAAGATTGACTGCTTTACTGGAGCCCTCGTGAATGGCATTCAACGTACCACCGTTGAGTACCAGTACGCTATCCACCGTTTTCTTGGATCTCTTTCTTAGTTCTTCGACAAATGCCCCCGTGGTCTTCTCTTCGTATCCTACTACCAAAACGGAAAAAACATTGGGATTTAGTGCGTTTCCAAGTAGTGATTTCCAAAGCCTTTCCTTGTTGATCCCGATCTCGTTTCTTCCGTGAGGATGTGATATTAATACAGTCGGAGAGACTATGTTGTGTATGGATCTTGCTGCGTTATTACAAAATGAGTTCAGCGACAATATCAGAGTATGATTTCTCGGTGCTGCTTGTTTATCTGAGTTCCAGTATCCATTTACTTCAATCATTTTTACTCGCCCTCAACGACTTTACATTATGAATATGCACGAGGTGTCCAGCAGGAATGCCCTGCGTAGCTAGACCTATAACCTCACCATATTTTATTATCTCTTGCCCCAATTTTATGTTATTTAGTGCAATCTTGTGACCAAAATCAACATCTTCCCCGATTGTTATATTAGTACCATCAACTTGTATAATGTCACCTTTGTGTAAATTGGTTATGGCAACGGCAACATTGTCCTTTTTTGACAGCAGAATAGCATTATGTTCCAATCAATCACTGCCCGATTAAATAATAGAAGCTACCACTCTTGATGGTGCCCCGCTTGAGCCAGCAATTTTGATGGGGAAAGCATATACAACGACCTTCTTTCCATTTAGAGGGTTTAGATTGTCAAGATTTTCTATTATGGGAACCCCCTTAGATAGCAATTCCAGATGCAACGGGTCTCCGTGTCTCTTGCCACTCCTTATCGGGGCGTCTGGACCAGGCGTATCTAGACCAAGCACCGAAACTCCCATCTTGGTTATAAGTTTGCCTGCTTCAAGTGAAAGATAGGGATATGAGGTCTCATATTCTTTTGTTGGCCATTTCTTATACCACCCGGTATTAATAAACAGCATTTCTCCTTTTGAAACCTTACCTACAGCAGGCTCTAGATCCATTGCGGTGACCGCCTCCAAGGGATTCTTATGAACGTCTATGGTGTAGCAGCTTCCCATCATGTCTTCTAGAGGCAGTTTTTCAACGGATATGCCCGGCTTCCAATAATGATAAGGTGCGTCTATATGGGTTCCGCAATGCAAATTCATTCTAAGATTGTTCTGCGTACCGCTGTTGACAGTCACCGTGTATTCTATTAAATCAAATTCCTGTCTGTTCTCTCCAGGCCAGTCTGGCACTGGCATGTTCTTTTCAAAATTATGGCTTAGATCAATCAGTTTATTCATACAAACACCTACTCTAATATTGAGTAAGAATAATTAATTGATATAAAAGCATTTGTTCTTTTGTATACCGAAATTCTTAAATTTTTTTTCAAATGTTCTGGATAATGTTTTACTTCCATTCACATATGTATACATAATAGGATATATTTTAGTAATATAACATATACCTTCTTATGAAAATACTTATTATTGGAATTGGATCAGTTGGTGGTTTTCTAGGTTTTAAATTGCTGAAATCCGGTCAAGATGTGTTTTTTTTAGTCAGAGAATGTAGAAAAAATGAAATCGACAAGAAGGGAATTACAGTAATCCAAGATAATAAGGCGACCAATATCAAGATAAACACTATTTCGTCAATCACTGATAATGATCGTTTCGATGTGGTCTTCATCTCTGTTAGAAATAGCGATTTGGAGTCTTTAAATGAATCATTGGGAAGGCTGGGAAAGACTGGTTCCAGGTTTGTATCACTATTGAATGGGATAAGGCATCTTGACTATCTGATACCGCTGGTGGGGGTACAGAATTTGATTGGAGGGTCGGCCTCTATGGAGACAAGGCGTGATAATGAGGGAAACATAATCTACATCAGTCAGGAACCGACCATAACTCTTGGGAGCGAATTCCCAACAAACATTGGTGTAATTAATGATTTGAAGAAATTGCTTCAGAAAGCGGGCTTCAAGGTGAATGTAAAGCATAACGTATTTCAGTCTGTCTGGGAAAAGTTTCTGTTTAACCTTGCCTGCAATATGACTGCGGTGCTTTCGGCATCCATAAAAGAAATTAAGGGAAACAAGTACGCTTTGACCTCTGTTATCAATATAATCAACGAAGCGTTTTTGCTGTCCGGGAAGATGGGGGTTGGTCTTGAGACAGAAAGCAAAAACTATGCCATAGATAATTTTCTCGGGATGAGGGATGATTTTAAATCTTTAATGGCTGAAGATATAATAAACAACAAAAGTAACGAATCCGAGTTCCTGTTCGATTATCTAGGTAGATTATGCGAGAGTAATGGTCTGAACTGCCCTACTGTCAATGTTTCCTGTGCCATTCTTGAACTCAAGTCCGTGAAAAGTTCTTCCCAGTAAGGTCTATCTAAAAACCGAAGTGTACCAGTCATAATAGTCCCTAATAGCTGCAGGCATTTCAAACTGCGGATGATAACCAAGTTCCTTCTCGCTCCTATTAAGGTCAAGAGGTGCATCTGCCTGAATCGATGTCTTGAATTTCAACATATTCCCGCCCGTCTCTATCCTGATCTTAGCACCAGGTATCAGATTTTTGACTATTGAAATAATTTCCTCTGGTGTATATATCTTTCCCATCCCCACATTATAAATTCTGCTCTTAAGGTTCTTCACCATAGTTGCCCTATAAACATATTGCGCAACGTCCTTTGCATATACCAGTTCGCCAACCCATGGACTTATGGAAGCCACCTTTCCTTCAGCGAGATCTGTTATTAGGGATTTCATCATGTTGGATCTGCCACCTCCTCCCGCACCAGTCCAAGGCCCGAAAACTCCGACTGGCCGGAGTGCAACGAAATCAAGGCCGTACAAACTTGAGTAGTTTAAACCGAGGTTCTCACACGCAAGTTTTGTGCTGGAATATATATTTGTGGTACGCGGAATGTTGTCCTCGGACATTTTCCCTATCTCAGATGCAGGCTGGAGATTGGTCGTAAGTGTTGCTGAACTGAGGAAAACAACTCTTTCCACTTCTAACTTTCTGGAGATCTCCAATACGTTTGCTGTGCCCATTATATTGAGATTTATAGCTTCATATGGGTTGTCCTGTGCACCGGCATTGAGAAGGGGATTTGCAACTGTATGTACTATTCTGGTGACGGCGTGCTCCCTGATAACTTCCGTTAATAAGTTCCGGTCTAGCACGTTACCCTTGACCACATGATCATTTGGACCTGCAATTATCTCCCCGATCGCTTCAAATTGAGGATTGAATTCAAATATAATGAAATCTTCATTATTGTTTTGAAAAAGAGAGGCGGAGTGAGAACCTATCACTCCCCCGCCAGTGATGAGGGTTGTCATTGATTATTTTCCCAACTGTTCTTTTTCTATAGTTTCCAGTGATTTACCCTTTTCTTCCGGTGCTATGAACAGAAACACGAGGAAGGAAATGAACATCATAACCCCGAAAAAGATAAACACTGGAAGCACTCCTGCAAGCGATGGTTTTGGTGAGATGGTAAGCCCGACTCCGATGAGCAGTGCAAGAACTATAGTACCCAGTATTTTTCCCAGAGCTCCAAATCCATACCCGGAACCCCAACCGCTTCCTCTTACCTCCTGTGGCCAAGCTTCAGAGCCTACCACTGTCAGCACAGGCCAGTTTGCATCAAGGAAGAAATAGCTTATTAGTGCAAGTATATAGAACAAAGATACTGCACCTATCAGATAGGAATGAAGGACTCCTCCCAGCACCAGAAATATGACCGCCCCCATGCTGGTTAAGAAGCCGGCAAATCTCCTGCCAATTTTATCTAGAAGCACGTCAAACAGTACTCTTCCTGCGAGTCCCGACAATGACACGAATATAAAGAGGTATGCTGCCTGGTGAGCACTGATTCCGAGAACGAATACAAGTAGCGCTGGACCCCAAATCGTAAAGTTGTATGACACGGATTGCAATGTGAAGCTGATTATCCACGTCGT
>JAJYRT010000050.1 GCA_021793945.1 Thermoplasmata archaeon | reverse complement strand
GAAGGAGTTTTAGTTCCAATCCAGCCATTCCTTGGAGTCGTTGGAACTGCACCGAAAGATGGAGAATTCGGCATGATCCCGCCACAGCATTTCGGTGGGAACATGGACAACAGGCTACTGGGTGTAGGATCAAGAATTTATCTTCCGGTGATGGTTGATGGCGCCCTTCTTTCTGTTTCCGATCCCCATGCATCACAGGGAGACGGAGAGGTATGCGGGACAGCCATTGAAACCTCCGCAGAAGTTGTTATCGGAATTCGCGTGATTAAGAACCGGGCTATGAATTACCCTCGAGCCTATTCAAGGATGCCTGCTGGGGGGGAATTCACTGTCGCGATGGGCATTGCCGGAGATCTTAAGGATGCCGCACGGCTCGCCCTGCTTAATATGATAGATGAACTCAGCCATTATGGGCTTACGGGCGCAGAGGCGTACATTCTCTGCAGTGTGTGCGGAAACCTGAGCATAAGCGAGATTGTGGATGAACCAAACTATGTGGTATCCATGTCAGTTCCTCTCCAGGTACTCGAAAACCGGAATTTTTCACCATGATCATTCGGCAAAATCCGAAGAGAAATGGTGATAGAGATAAGAAAAACATATATACAGACCTCTAATTATGACTGGAATTCGATGAAAACATACCTTGACGTCACGTTCTTCAGTGAAGGAGCCAAACCTAGCGAAATAATAAACAGACTCAGGTCACTCGGATTCAAGCCGGTAATTGGCGAGCACGATATGGTTTACGAGTGGGGAAGCAGTGCGTCAACCGATGACTCCATCTGGTTTGCCGACAAGATTCAGGCTACCCTTGAAGGTTTCAAGATAATGTTCCATATAGAAACAGTTGCCGACTGATTCACAGGACTTTTGGTTCAATGTTTCCGATCGAAATTTCGAGACGTTATTTTCATCTGGTTGTTCGGGTTTCCAGGGAAGGCCATTCCTGTCTCCATGATGGAGGGAAAAAGTAAATACCATTTACCATAAAAGAGTACACTGAAGTGGAACTTCGAAGGATTTCTTTGCGAATGTTCCCGCTCAGCAGATCTTATAGGGGATTCGCCTTATGTCGTCACAGTAAGCGCATTTGATGGAAACTAACCCCTCCCTGACCCTGATTCTGCTGCTTTCGTCATACAGGTGTTTGCATGATTTGCAGTAAGCCCTCTTTATCTCCTTTGACAGCGTTATGTCCATCCGCTTCGCCATGTTCTCAGCTATGGACAGGTACCTTGTGGACATTTCACGGTGCTCCCTGGCCAAGTAGACGAGTCCAGATATCCGTTCCTTCGCTATACGTTCTGCGTCCTTCTTTGAGAGATTCAATTTTTTATGATGCGCAGAGTCATTAAAAATTTATCTCACGCTTTTCTGCTGGAAAGCCCCAAGTCTATCATCAATAATCTCTCCACGTTCCAGTATGACATTTCCCCCCATCATCACAAAATCTGGAAATATTGCTTCGAATCCTCCGAATGGCGAAAGCGGATACTTGGAATGCAGGCGTTCAGGATTAATGCGCTTTAAGTTACTTGCCCTATAAGAGATGAAATCCGCCCTATACCCGATTTCCAGCATGCCTTTCTTGAGCCCGAAAAGCTTAGCCGGGTTTAATATGGCCGTACGGTAGAAGAGATCAAGATCGAGTATGTGCCTGGAAACAAGTCCTAGCAACAGTGGAACCCTTGTTTCGACCCCGATTATGCCTGATCTGGCATACTGAAAATCTTCCTTTTCTCCTTCTGTATGTGGGGCATGATCCGTGGAGACTATGGATATGTCCCCTGACAGATAATGTGCCAGCAGATCGCTCTGTATCTCCTTTGACCTGAGTGGTGGATTGACTTTTCCATTCGCCCCTATGTCAAGTTCATCATTCAGAAGGAGATGATGGGGGGTGACCTCGTAAATGGCATTGTTGCCAGAAGTGCCCAATATTGCGCCGTAATCCGACAGATGGGTTATTACCCTTTGCTTCAGGTCATATCCAAGGGCTTTACCTATTGCCTTCGACTCACATGTCACCGGCCTTGAAAGGTTATGCTCCCTCAGATTCTTTGCTTCAAGGTTGTTCTCCTTGAGGCACTCCTGATCTTCCGCATGGAATACTACCGGAACTTCCATGCCATTGAGCAGGGGGATGTCTTTCTCCCTTACTGTAACGCCACTGGTATTTGTGCTCCCGCCCATGTATATCTTTACTCCGTTGCTTTTGGGCGATAGCACCTCAGCATTGTTTCCATTGTACATGGAATAGAGGCCGTAGTCACAGTAGCTTCGTCCCCGTATTGCAGAAAGCTTATTCTCAAAACGTTCGTAGTCGGTTATGGGAACAATGTTGTTTGGCATATCCATAACTGTAGTTGTACCGCCATAAACAGCGCTCATGGATCCGCTTGAGAAATCCTCCTTGTCCGTCTCCCCCGGGTCCCGAAAATGAACATGCGTATCTGTGGAGGCTGGCAATATGCCACCTTCGATTTTCATAACCCGGTCACCGGTGATCGATTTCCTTATTTCGGTAACCACTCCTGATCGTATGCCAACCATCAGTTCCTGGAATTTCCCCTGGTAATAGAACCTGCCCGATAAAACCAAATCGTTTTCCATACGGATTTACACTCCCGGGATCTCTCCCCATACGTACTTATGAAATTGCGGAAGAACCCTGACCCTGAGCTGATCCCTGATCACAGACTCAACCAGGAATTTCGCATCTGACCCCCACGCAGGCTGGAATACAACGTTTACCTTGCTGTCAAGCCTCTGCAGGAATGTTTTGGAAAATTCGTAATCAACGGTATCAGAGATTACAAATTTGAGGTAATCATTTTCACGGAGATATTCCAGGTTCCCAGACAGGAAAGAATCTTCTTCCTGCGAAGATGGCGTCTTCACATCCATGTCAATGCTGACAGAATCAGAAAAAACGTATTTTCCGACATTAATAGAACCACTTGTCTCGATCAGTACCTTCTTCCCGATTTCTGTCACATATCTGACAAAAGCAAGTGCTTCACTCTGTATCAAGGGTTCACCTCCAGTGAAACACACCCAATCCTCGCCTGTTTTTCTGACAGTTTCCAGTATCTCTTCAAGAGGCATCTCATGCCCTCCGATGAATGTGTATTTTGAGTCGCACCACCTGCACCTCAAGTTACATCTGTTGGTCCGGACAAAAAGCATCGGTATGCCCATGTAGATTCCCTCTCCCTGGATACTGTGGAAAATCTCTGTAATTCTCATCTCAATGTCCAGTCATCAAACGGCAAATAATTATATTTTGCATCCCGATACTACATCATGAATTACAGACCTATTTTTGACTACGCTCGCGAAACAGACACCATTCTTATACTGAACGGAGGAGAAGGATCAATAGACAAGACATTCTTCTATCTGACAGGGGCAGAAAGCGGTATATTTGAGGGATCCGCGCTTATTGTCACTCCTGACAAAATAAAGATAATAACCTCGAACCTGGAAGAGGAATCTGCACGATCAACGGGATTGGATACTCTCGTGTTCAGTTCCAACGACGAGAAGAAGAAAATACTTCAGGATGAACTGAAGAATGTCAATGCTATCGGCCTTAATTATTCGTCTCTGACCCTCGACAGATACAAAGAGTTGCTCAGGATCATCCCTGACAAGGAATTTGTTGATGTGTCAAACACTATAGCAGAAGCAAGGCGCCTCAAGTCTCCGGAGGAACTGGATAAGCTGAGGGAGGCAGCAAGGATCGGAAGCAGGGCAGTAGAGAAAGTCATTCACGAGCTTAAGGAGGGCATGACTGAAAGTGAGCTTTCTGCGCTTCTTGGATATGAGATGATGAAGCTTGGTGCCTCTGAGCCATCCTTCAGCACAATCATTGCTTTTGGATCCAACAGCTCTATGCCACACTATTCCCCTGGATCACGGAAACTTAAGAAAGGTGATTTTGTCCTGATGGATTTCGGAGCACTCTACAAGAGGTACTGTTCTGACATAACCAGGACTGTTGTCTTCGGAAGAGCCTCTGCAGAACAGAAGGAGATGTACAGCGTTGTCAAGCAGGCCCAGACCGACAGCATGAACGCCATCAAGGCTAACGTAAACGGAAGAGACATAGACGGTATAGCAAGGAAGATTATAGACTCCAGCAAATACAAGGGAAGATTCATCCACTCGCTTGGACACGGACTCGGGATGGATGTTCATGATCACCCCGCACTGTCCGGCGGATACGATTTCCCCCTGAAGGAAAACATGGTGGTAACTGTTGAGCCGGGAGTATATGTTCCAGGAGTTGGCGGAGTAAGGATAGAGGATGATGTCATAGTAAAGAAGGATGGCTTTGAGAAGATCACAACCGCCCCTTCCGATCTGATAGAAATCTCATGAACAGTGCCGTAGAGATACTTGCACCAGACAGGTTCAGCCTCTCCAGCGTGAGGGAGATTGTTGAATCCAGGGAGCATGCTTTATCGGAAACGAGAATGACTGCCATAGACTGCATAGACGATCTCGTATCTGATGAATACAAGCCAAAAATAGTCAGCAACGTAACCTTCATGCTTACCCTGTGGTTGCTTCGCTACCTGGATGAAAGCGTGTTGACTTCCAAATTTATAAATGGCCAGAGGGACATACTCACATCTGAGCTTGACGGGTTCGCGGATGAGGATATCGAGGATTACTGTCGCAGGATGGGCATGCACCTTGACTTCGATGTGGAGAGGGAGATATTTTCAGTGCCCTTCGACACCTTCATAAGGAACAACACAAGAATCAGCGGGGAGAAGTACAGGCTCTCATATCAGCCAGTAAACAAAGGCACAGTATATGCAAACAGGGACGTAGTAATCAAGATAGCCAGGGAGTTTTTCGTCAAGTCTGCGTTCCGTGCTGTTGAAAATATCTCAATGAATGATGTGGTTGATGTTTTTGAACCCTACGCGGATTTTATCTCATCGATGCGGATATTATATGACCAGCTGAAATCCAGCAGGAAGGTTGATCTCGGGGCGGTGGATTCTACAAAATTCCCGCCCTGCATAAGGGAGTACATATCTGAGATGAAATCGGGTGCCAACCTTCCGCATCTTGCAAGATTCACGCTCGTATCCTTCCTCCACAAAACCGGAATGACAAGCGGCGAAATCATAGAACTCTTCAAGACAGCCCCGGATTACAATGAGAAGATGACAGTATACCAGGTGAATCACGTCACTGGAGAAATATCCGGGACGGAATATTCTCCACCAAAGTGTGCTGTGCTCAAGTCTAACCACCTTTGCTATATGGGCGAAGATACCCTCTGCAACCAGGAGTGGCTAAGGCATCCGCTCCAATACTACCAGATCAAGAAAAAGCATTCAAAGTAGCTTTCTTTCCAGCATTTTAATGATTGTGGATTTCTTTAAGGTTGAGTCTATGACATAAATATTCCCGCCAAGCCACGGAGCTCTGCAGTATTTCGCCGGGCGCGTCTCGAATTTAGCGTTTATCGACCTTAGAAGATCTTCAAGTTTCTGGTCGGAAAAGTTCCTGGCAGCATTACGGGAAATCCTTCGTCCCAGCCTTCTGGAAATAGTGCTGTTAAAATACTGGGAATAAAGTGTAGTTGTCATAGAAGAATGGCGTTGACAGTTCCTTCCTGACCCGGTCTGGAGGTAATCCTTGCCTCACCGAGTTCTGTCATGATAACTGTCCCCTTATTCATAATGTTTCTCTGTACATAGTGAGGGTTAGCTGGGTTTTCCTTGACAGTGACTATCTTCAATTTCTTTGTGGTTTTGTCCTTAGGGTTATATACGTTGGCTTCAGCAGCAATCATTACTGCCACCTTGGTGTTTCCTCCGTAGCCTCTGAAGGTTTTTCGGGATGTTGGCCCTATCTTTGTGAGAGTCGGTTCCCTGCCAAGTTCATGCCTGCGCTTTGACCTTGATCTGACTAACTTGCCACCGGTAAATTTTTTTCTGGCCTTGCCTTGAAAGATTGTCATTAAATTTATTCTCCTCTGAATTAGCAGAAGTTTCTGCTTTCGTGCATTATACCGTGGGATAAATATTTTTCACTCCAGGTCAGGCGTCGGTTTAAAATTTAATTCACGCGGCAAGCGGTCACCGCCTTTCATGCTGGAATGTTCCGGTTACGGCTATTGCTACGCCGGAAAGAATTAATGCGAATCCTGATATGATGCTGGTAGCCAGATCATCAAATAGGTCTCCAGGAAATGATGCGTAGACATACCCCCGAGGAGAGTCTCAGAAAATAACGAAATAATAGTTTCCTGTGTTAACACTGTAAAACTGCAGTCAGCCAACAGCGGTGGAGGGTATTATGGCCATCGAAGCTATGTTTGATACGGTGATCACATTCAGTTCAAAAGCGCTCACACGTCCCAAAGTGCCTATAGTTCCATTTCCAAACACTGCGACCCGACCGGTGCCAGCCACAGAAATTTCATCAGAAACATATTCTCCCCGCGTATGCGGGGAATAATGAGATGAAAGGACTGCTGCTTCCGAAATAGCAACTCCAGCAAGAATCATAATGGCGACGACTACGAAAAGCACTACCACACCTACTTCAAGGGTTTTTCCTCATCTGACCTTATTTTCAGCTTCCTAAAAAAATCATTGAATCCTATGGCTTGCAAATGACTTCCCGCTTAGAATAGCAGATAAGAGACAGACTGTTCTTCAAATTTTACTTGTGCGAGCGAGATGTCCCCGGTAACGCCGGGGGAGGATGTCACTCTTACACTTTTTCAATTACAAATTTTTTTCTTCAAATTCGGGTAAAGTTGTCCACTAAATGATACCTGATCCAGACATAAACTGGGGGCATGTTAAGCGTGCATTCCACTGGACTACATCCACAGAATGGCATTTCTCAACTTTTGAAAAGCGTACATGATATGGGGGGTTGATAAAGAAGAAATAGGAGATATTTTTTAGAAAAAAAAGATTATGGAACTTCTGAGACCATATCGGCAATTCACATGAGGTGCGAAGCTTTCTCTGACTTTTCACATAAGCAGTCTTCCACCATCCACCACGACCAGACTTCCGGTCATGTAATCTGCAGCCGATGAAGCAAGAAACACAGCAACCTTGGCAATATCATCCGGTAAGCCCATTCTTCCGAGAGGAATCTGTGCAATGAATCCAGCAGTAATCTTCTCTATTTCCTCCTTTGACATTTTACTCATTGGAGATGAAAGTGACGACCCCTCAGTAGCGATTCCACCAGGAGCTATTGCATTGACATTTATCCCGTACTTTGCAACCTCCAGGGCAAAATTTTTTGTAAACATCAATACACCTCCCTTTGAAGAATCATAGGCAGCTAGTCCAACGGACGATGGATGAATACTGTCAATGGACGCAATAACAACGATCTTTCCGCCTGTCCCCTGTTTTATCATCTGCCTGGCAGCTTCTCTGCAGGTAAACGCAGCTGCCTTAAGGTTTAAAGTGTATACCTTGTCAAAAAGCTCAGGTTTCATCTCCATCATGGGTGCCATCGGATATATTCCTGCATTGTTGACCAGAATATCTATTCCTCCAAAAATCCTTACCATTTCAGTTATCATAGTTTCCGGCGCGCTCTGCTCAGTCAGATCGACATTAATTACGGCAACGTTGTTCCTCAAGGAGGCCTGAAGGCTGTTAATGTACTTCTGTGCGGGTTCCGTGGCTTTGTCAGCTATGAGGACCCTGGCACCACCCGCAACGAATCTCCTTACTATGCCCATGCCGATTCCCATTGAACCCCCTGTAACTAGCACTCTTTTTCCGTTCAGCAAAAATGGATTTGTTTCCTGCATAGTATCATCTCCATACTAAGCAGCGAGTGTCGACTTATAAACATTGACAATTTCAATTACATTAATTCTAAATTGATAGCGGCTTAAAAGAAGACTTGGAAAGAAGTTTGAAATAGTTAATCCAGATGATATAATAGTCTAGTACATGCACATTCCTGGTTCTTTTTGGCTTCTGGCACTATAATATTCTCTTAATAACTGTTTATAGTATCAAAAAAATACGGTGGTTACCTGTTTATTACGAACCTGTTCAAATTTCTCTTTGGCCCGCAAAAAAGTGATTCTTTAGCCCTGACAGATCCATGTCCACCAGGTACCACGAAAGAACATGTCTCATGATCTATAATCTTGTTTAAGACTCTATCACGCAGAATTCTAATACTACCTTTGGTATAATTCCGGGCTCTTTTGTAACTAGGAGGCAACTAGATTTTGTCAATGTCGCATTTTGGCTTCGACTCCAAGGAGGATTCATCGGCATACATGAAGGAATGGCTTGACAACGGCAAGTCCAATGGAACTGGGTTCGGGAGGGAAAACCTTGACAGGGTCATGAACAATGCTAGGTTACTGATAAACGAGATATCTGGGAAACTCTGATTCATCAATCGCCGAATATTTTCCTTCCAAGAGAGCTGAGATCTCACCCTCGAGGGCCTGAGGGTCCACGATCTTGATTTCAATGCGGTTCGTATTATGCTTGGTCTGTGGATGATTCGGCAAATGACGGTTATAATGTAGTATTATAAGAGAATATTTATACCATGAATTGTGGCCACGATCATGTACAGCTGAACACTATTTAGTGAACCACACTATAATGATATCATGATTGTAGGCCTATGCCCGGGTATCCACCGAGGACAAGGAACAGAATCCGGAAAACCAGCTCATAAGGCTGCGGGAATATTGCAACAGGAAACAGCCTGGTACAGAATGGGGAGAAGCTAGCACTCTTCCAGAATATGGACAACAAGGAATACAGGGACATTGTATTCGGTTCCGGTGACATGGGTGCTGTATTTGCGAAATACATGAAACCTTTCCAGAAGGATGGAATGACAAAGAAAAGGGTCGGGGAGCTTGTTGACAGGGGAACTGGGAAGATCCTTGGAAACTCACTTCCCGAATCACCCTATACCGATGAAATGATGAACTTCGCATATTCTTCCCGGAAAGACATGCCAAGGCCAATTTGAAGAATGAATTTTATCATGTATCTAGATTGATAATCGCTATAATTAACGGTCAATTTCCGCCATAGCAGTTACCAAAAAAATATATACATTTATCCTAATAAGTCATTATGGAGGTTTATGGTATCAACCCAATTTATAAGAGCTTAATGGAAGAGCAATTCCGTCAGGTTCCTACAGTTAAGTTGAAAAACGGAAATATTTGGAAAAAGTCTGTTTTGGCTTTGGGAATTGTTGGTTTAATGCTGACAGTAGCAGGAATCCCACTATATGATGGGGTTTTTCTTGCTGAAGGAAGTGTGATACCTGTTAATCTCGGTGCATTGGTACAAACACCGCTTGCTACGAGTGAATCTTCACAAAGTGGAACATTTGGGGATATTGTTTGGTATGAGCTAACCCATTGGGGAGCAAATCCCACAGTTTCTACCCTTGCGTCGATAATAGCAGGAGGATTTGTGCGTGAGGGATTAGGCTATATTACGGCAGATTGGCCAGCAATAGCCGGAGCGATACTAGATGTAGGGGTATTGGGAGATGGAACTATTGCTGCCATACTGGCTGGTCTAATCAGCAATCCAGTGGGCTGGGGGATCTTACTTACAATAGCGGCTGGTATTGTCGCCTTCTAAAACTTATTATAGTGTAGTGTGGTTGATGTACATTTCAAAATTAAAATTTTATTTTATTTGGGGAGCAGTAGGTTTGATCTTTTTCGCAATGGAATACTTGTTGTTCTCCCATTTCAGTTCACTGGACTCATTGTCTTATGGTATATCAATAATTCTCACTTTTATAGGATTGTTTGTGTTCAGAGATATAGCAATTAATGGCTTCAAACAAAGAAAAGATGTAGATCTTCATTTCGACGCAATAATAGATTACAATTTGTCAAGAAAGTATACTGCCATAACTGAGCATCAGACTCATGTCGATTTGGAAGTATTTAAATTTCAGGCCCTTGACCGAAAACGCAGATCCCTGTCCTTTACCACCTTAGGGGCAAGGCCAAAGATTTTTGTTAATGAAGGGTTCTTTGAACTCCTAAATGATAAGGAAAGAGAGGCGTTAATACTTCATGAAATCCATCATTTCATTAGAAGAGATGTATTCAAAAGCTACGTCTTAGGTACAGCCATTCTGATTTTCACGGGGATTTCTTTATTAGCTTTGGTGACATTATTTCTCTCTGGATGGCAATTCTTGAATATAGTTTTTGCAATTGTGGCAGTATCTGGTTTGGTTCTAGCCACTCTTTTCTTAAAGATACACCTTTGGTTTAGGGAAACATCGGCGGATATATTCGCTGCAAAAACAATGGGAACCAATATTTACATGATTTCAGTGCTAGAGAAAGCTTATGAGATGATGAGACAATTTCATTACCATAAGGAGAGAAATAAATGGCAATCAATGTATCAAAGGAGAAAAACTATTCTGGAAAGGGGAACACATTTAAACTCGTAGATTTGGGTGAACGATATCTATGTTACTTAGCAGAACAGGTTTTCTTAATTACAATCTCGTCAATCTTAGTTTATGCATTTGGTATTAGACCAGTATTACTTAGCTTTTTCTTGCTCTACAAGGTCAATTTTTCTGCCGCTTTTGTACAAGTATTTGAAACCAACGCTGGATTTCAGAATTTATTAATATGGTTTGTGATTTCCCTTGTCTATTATAGTCTTGAAGTCCTCACAAACTTAGGCATTTTCCGTACCATATTTAAAGGAAGAATCATATCGAAATACGATATCCCCAATAATAAGTTGGATAAGCTTCTGCTACTTCGAAGTTTGGTAAAATCGTTTTTTATTTCTAATCTTATTAACTCGTTATTTATTTTCAGGTATAGGAAAAATATGCAGACGCTATATGATTATAAAACAAATCTTGTTGTTGCCACTCCTTCGGAAAGTACCAGTAGACAAATTTTTACAAAATATCTTTTCTTATCGTTGTTCATTTATTATTCTACATTTTTTATTTTTTTAGGTATCTTTACTTATGTTGTAACAGGTCCCAATGTCAGCGTTATCGGTAAATCTACTAGTTCTAACATCAGTGTCTACAACTCTTTTATCATAATAATTCACAACAATCTTACCCTGGATGTTTTTGATTATGCGATTGGTGGACTTAGTTTCTTTGCAGGGACTTTCATATCCTTGTTTTCTTCCAATATTCTTGAGACTGGGTTAATCGCTACGCTAAACTCTTCTAACGGGACCTCTTTTGTAAAATACATACTTCCACAATTTTTCCCAGAGACCTTAGGATACGTTTTTGCTATCGCAACCGCTATGGCAATTTCTGACATATTTATATCATTTATACAATCATACATCCGGAATCAGAAATCAGATTACTTTATGACAAGATCGAAAAGGTTGGCATACATTTCGGGCATTTATTTTTCAATATCAGTGATTCTGTTAATAATTGGAGCTATAATCGAGGCATCCTTAGGAATCATATCCAAAGTTATTTGAGTAATTTCTTCTCCGATGAACTTTGTTAACTTTTATGGTAAAACTTAACGCCCTTTTTATATCGAAGAGGAGGATGTGTACACAGATCACCCGCAATGAGAGGCAAACCCGTTACGTATAAAACGCCCCGAACG